>JAVXWR010000033.1:0-2997 GCA_032230725.1 Actinomycetota bacterium | reverse complement strand
CGGAGTGGAGATCTTCGAGAACGACCTGGTCGCCGCCCCCTTCTCCCCCGCCGAGCTTCGCCTGCGGTGCGCCGACCTCGGGCTGGCCGTCGAGCTCTACCAGCCGTTCCGGGACGCCGAGGCACTCCCGCCGGAGGCATTCGCCCGCGTCCTGCGCCGGGCCGAGCGCAAGTTCGACGTCATGGAGAGCCTCGGCGCCGACACCGTCCTGATGTGCTCGACGACGTCGCCGGAGGCGATCGACGACGACGACCTCGCCGCCGAACAGCTCCACGTCCTGGCCGACCGCGCCGGGGCGAGAGGGCTGCGGATCGCCTACGAGGCGCTCGCCTGGGGCCGCCACGTGTCGACCTGGGACCACTCGTGGGAGATCGTGCGCCGCGCCGGGCACCCGTCGCTGGGCCTCTGCCTCGACAGCTTCCACGTCCTGTCCCGCGGCTCGGACCCCGCCGGGTTCGCCGCCGTCCCCGCCGACCGGCTGTTCTTCCTGCAGCTCGCGGACGCGCCGCACCTGTCGATGGACGTCCTGGAGTGGAGCCGCCACCACCGCCTCTTCCCCGGCCAGGGCGCCTTCGACCTCCCCCGCTTCCTGGGCCACGTGCTCACCGCGGGCTACCGGGGCCCGCTCTCGTTGGAGGTCTTCAACGACGTCTACCGGCAGTCCGACCCGGCGCGCACGGCCGTCGATGCGATGCGCTCACTGATCCACCTCGAGGAGGAGCTCGGCCGCGCGCCCGCCGCCACCGCCCTGCGCGACCGGGTGGTGCTCACCGCTCCGCCCCGTGCTCCGGAGCTGACCGGCCACGCGTTCGCCGAGATCGGCGTCGACGCCGTGTCCGGGCCCGTGCTCGGTCGCGCCCTGGCGGCCCTGGGCTTCACCCACACCGGCCAGCACCGGAGCAAGCCGGTCGAGCGCTGGCAGCAGGGCGAGGCCACCGTGCTGCTCAACGCCGCCACCCTGCTCACCGGCGGCCCCGGCCAGGCAGTGATCGGCGCGGTGGCGGTCTCGTCCGACGACCCCGACTCGTCGGTGGCCAGGGCGGACGCCCTGCGCGCACCGGTGCTCCCCCGGACCCGAGGTCCGGCCGAGACGGACATGGCGGCGGTCGCCGCCCCGGACGGCACGTCGGTCTTCTTCGCCCGCACCGGGGGGAACTGGATGGCGGACTTCCTCCCCACCGGCGACGAGCCGGGCACGACCACCGGCATCACCCGGGTCGACCACGTGGGGCTGAGCCAGCCCTTCGACCACGCCGACGAGGCGTTCCTCTTCTATCGCGCCGTCCTCGGACTCGCGCCGGAGACGAGCAGCGAGTTCGCCGCCCCGTTCGGGCTGGTGCGCAGCCGCACCGTCGTCGACCCGTCGCGCCGGGTGCGCCTCGCGCTGTCGGTGGCCGTGCTCCGTCGCGGCGAGTGGGCTCCGGGCGTGCCGGACCCGCAGTCCGTCGCGTTCGCCGCGGACGACATCGTGGCCGCCGGGCGCGCGCTGCGGGCCGCGGGTGCCCCGCTGCTGACGATCCCCGACAACTACTACGACGA
The DNA here is from genome assembly GCA_032230725.1 of Actinomycetota bacterium. Classification (GTDB taxonomy): domain Bacteria; phylum Actinomycetota; class Actinomycetes; order Mycobacteriales; family Pseudonocardiaceae; genus Actinomycetospora. Next base: position 1,458 of record JAVXWR010000033.1, on the reverse strand, counting down.
CCTCGACGCGCGGCTCGCGCTGGACCCGACGCTGCTCGACGGGCTCCGTGAGGTCGGCGCGCTGTACGACCGCGACGCCCACGGCGAGTACCTCCACCTCGCGACTGCGGTCCTGGGCTCGCGGGTGTTCTTCGAGGTCGTGCAGCGCGTCGGGGACTACGCGGGCAGCGGCGCCGTCGACGCCCCGGTCCGGATGGCCGCCCACCGCCAACAACGGCTGGGGACGGTGTCCGCGACGCCGCCATGACACGGGCGCGCGCCCGACACACCCTGGCCCCGGACCACCGCACGGGACGAGGAGCCGCGGATGACCACCAGCCCGCTCGACGCCGCGGTCGAGTTCGGACTCTTCGACTGGATCGCCGCGACGTTCCCGCCGGCATCACACGGTGAGGACGAGCGCGCCCCGGAAGTGCCCTCACCCGGACAACCCCGCGCCCGGACCGCCCGGTGCCCGCTGATCACCACGGCCCCGGGCCCGACCATGATCAACGGGCGTCAGTGGCGGTCGGTCGGGGCCCGGGAGGACCACACAGACCTGTTGATCATGCGAGGGCCGCCGCCGGGCGGGACGACGTCGGAGAACCGGGTCCCGCGGACCCGGTTCTCCGCCACATCCGACGGCCGCACACTGCGCGTCGTCACCCGGAGCTCACCCGCCGTCACGACCACGCCGACCGAACCCCCACGGGGCCGCGGCCGCCGTTGCGCATCGAGCAGATCCGCGTCGAGCGGGCTGGAGTCCGGGCGCCCGTACGGTCGGGCGATGACGACGACGGGCGGCGTCGGGTTCACGAGTGGCAGGTGAGCGGGACGCTGGAGGCCTGGTACTTCTGGGTGTGCCGGTGCGGGGCGGGGTCGACCTGCCGTACCGCTCGGAGCGGGCGGGCGCCGACGCGGCCGCGGCGCACGTCCGGCCGCCACCACCGTGACGGCGCCGCCGATCACCAGGGGACGGGGCCGTCGTCCTCGAAGAAGCGCCCGGTCGGGCCGTCGTCGGGCAGCGTCGCCAGGTGGATGGCGATCGCCGCGCCCTGCTCCGGGGTGCGGACCCCGCGGAACCCGTTGAGGTCGGTTGCGCAGAAGCCGGGGCAGCCGGCGTTGACCAGGATGGCCGTGTCCGCGAGCTCCTTGGCGTACTGCACGGTCACGGCGTTGAGGAAGGTCTTCGACGGCGAGTAGGCCCCCGAGATGGGGCCGGTCCCGGCGCCCGGGGTGGTCTGGCGGGTCAGGGATCCCACCGAGCTGGACATGTTCACGATCCGGGGCGAGACGGAGCGGCGCAGCAGCGGCAGCAGCGCGTTGGTCACGCGGATGACGCCGACCACGTTGGTGTCCACGACGCGCAGGACCGTCGCGGGGTCGACGGTGGTCGGGGTCTGCGGTGCGCCCCCGGTGATCCCGGCGTTGTTGACCAGCACGTCGAGGCCGCCCGCCTGCTCCTCGACCAGCGCGGCG
>JAVXWR010000861.1:0-5571 GCA_032230725.1 Actinomycetota bacterium | reverse complement strand
CCCGGACCCCGGCACCGGGCGCGGCGCCGCCGCGGCCTGGATGCGGGAGCGCCGCCAGGAGCAGGAGGAGGTCCTCGCCGAGCTGCACGAGCTCACCGCGGGGGTCGGGATCCCGGTGCGGGCCGTCGGGCACCGCGCGGGGGAGCCGGTCGGCCCGGAGGAGCTCGGCGAGCTCGCCGACGACCTCTACGGCGACGACGACCCGCTCGTCGGCGGGCGCGCCCGCCCCCTGCTGGAGCTGCGGCGCACGGCGGGGGAGGGCACGTCGACCGAGAGCGAGTACGTGCTCGACCTGCAGGTGCCCGGCATCGGCGACGGTGACGTCGACCTCGCCCGTATCGGCGACGAGCTAGCGGTCACCGTCGCGGGACGCCGGCGCACGGTGGCCCTCCCGCCGGTGCTGCGCCGCTGCGACGTGGTGGCGGCCGATCTCGACGACGACGTGCTCTCCGTGGCGTTCCGCCCCGACCCGGCCGTCTGGATGCAGTGACGTGACCGCGCCCGGGGGGAGCGAGGCCGACCGTGCGGCGCGCGAGCGCCTGGCCCGCGAGGCGCGCGTGACGGCGACGACGCTGCTGGACTGGGTCGGCAGCCGCGTCGAGGGCGCGGCGGCGACCGGGACGGCACGGCCCGGGAGCACCGCCGCACGTCCCCCGCAGAGTCCCGGGCCGTGCGGCTGGTGCCCGGTGTGCGCCCTGGTCGCCGCGGTCCGCGGGGAGCAGCCCGAGCTCACCGCGCACCTGGCGGAGCAGGCCTCCGCGCTCCTCGTCGTGCTGCGCCTGCTCATCCAGAGCCACGCCCACGACCACCCGGCCCACGAGCACGAGCGCCCGGTCCCGGAGGACCCGGCGGCCGGGACCGCCGCCGCACCCACGTCCCCGCGCCGCACGGCGAGCCCGACGTCGACCGGCCCCGACCTGCCCGCGGACGTGCTCGCGAACCCCGATGTCCCCTGGGACGCCCCGCACGCGGTGTTCGACCCGGACCCCGCGCCCGCGCCGCCGCCGCCCGACGGGTCGTCGCGACCCGCACCGGACCGGCCCACCGGCAAGCGCGGTCCGCGCCCCAGCCCCCGTCCCCGGCCCGCGGACGTCCCGACGACGCCGGCCGCGCCACCGGTCCCGAGCGCTCCGGCCGCCCCGGCCCCCGTCGAACCCCGGACGCCGGCACCGGCCCCGGCCCCGGCCGGACGGGTCCCGACCGGCACCCGCGCTCCCGCAGCCCCCACCCGCGGCGTCCAGCGCATCCCGGTCCGCCGCCGGCCGCGCCCGTGCTGACCATCGGCGTCGACGTCGGCGGCACCTCGGCGAAGGCGGGGCTCGTGGACGCCGACGGCACCCTGCTCGTCACCCGGGTCGCCCCCACCCCGCGTGCCGCGGGCGAGCTCGACGAGACGGTGGCGGGCCTCGTCGAGCAGCTCGCCGCCCACGCCCGCACCGGGGGCGGCGAGGTGACCGCCGTGGGACTGGCCGTGGCGGGGTTCGTCGACCCGGACCGCCGCTCGGTCTCCTTCGGGGCGCACCTGCCGTGGCGCGACGAACCCGTCGTCGACCGCATGTCCGAGCGCCTGGGGCTCCCGGTGACCCTCGAGCACGACGCCAACGCCGCCGGGCTCGCCGAGCACCGGGTGGGTGCCGCCGTGGGTGCGCGGGTCGCGGTCCTCGTCGCGCTCGGCACGGGGGTCGGCGCGGCGCTGCTCGTCGACGGCACCGTGTTCCGCGGGGCGTACGGGGTCGCGCCGGAGCTCGGGCACCTGGTGCTCGTGCCCGACGGCCGCCCGTGCCCGTGCGGGAAGCGGGGCTGCTTCGAGCGCTACTGCAGCGGGACCGCTCTCGGGACCGGCGCCGACGAGCTCGTCTCGGCCGGCGAGGACTTCTCGACCCTGCGGGCGCCGTGGGAGCGCGGCCTCCCGCTGACCGGCCGGGACGTCGCCCAGGCCGCCGAGGCCGGGGACCGGCTCGCGCGTCGGGTGGTCGCCGAGTTCGCGAGCTGGCTGGGGCGCGGCCTCGCGCTCGTCGCCGACGTGTTCGACCCCGACGTGGTGGTGATCGGCGGCGAGGTGTCCGCCTCGGCCGGGCTCTACCTCGACGACGCCGTGCGGACCTACGGCGAGGAGCTCACGGGCCGGGGCCACCGGCGGCTCGCGCAGGTGCGCCCCGCGGTGCTCGGTGGCGACGCCGGCGTCATCGGTGCGGCCCTGGACGCGCGCGAGAGGTGCGCTTCGCGCTCGTGAGCACTAAATGTTGCTATAGCGACCGTTAGTGCTCACGAGGCCGGAGGCCACCTAGAGAGTTCCGCCGTCGTCGGAACCCGGGGCGTCGTCGGACGAGCGCCGCATCCCGACCACCAGCCAGCCCAGGCCGGCGGCCATCGCGAGCAGCCCCGGGACGAGGCCGAACCCGGCGAGCCCACCGCCGACCAGCGCCGGCAGGGCCAGCAGCACCACCCCGACGACGAGCAGCAGCAGGCCCAGCAGGCTCGAGAACCCGATCCGCGGCAGCGGGGGCGGCACGGGCGGCACGAAGTGTTCCCCGGGTGTGGAGGGCGCCGGCCCCCCGACGTCCGGCTCGCGTCGCGGCGACGGCGGGACCGCTGCATCGGGCCGCTGCGGCCGGGTGTGCGGGGTGTCCGGCAGCGGCGGTGAGGGCGTCTCCGGACCTTCGGCGAACAGGTCGCCGGGACGCCGCTCGGGATGCGCCTGCGGCTGGCCCTGGGGCGGCGTCGCCAGGCCCACGCCCGAGGTCGATCCGTCCCCGTCGGGCCACCGCGGGGCGTCGGTGCCCGCCCACTCGGCCACGATCGCCGCGAACTCCGCGTCGACATCCTCGGGCAGCTCGAACCGCCGCGCACCGGCCGCCCCCGGGGGGACGTCGTCGGAGCGGCGGGGGGTCTCGGGCCGGGTGGTGTCCTCGGGGTCGGGCGAGCTCATGCGGTGTTCCCTGCGGTCGGACCGGTCACGGCGGTGGGAGTGGAGGCGCGGCCGCGCTCGGCGTCCACACGCCGGGCGAAGGCGGTGCTGCCCTCGAAGATCGTCGGGGCGTCGTGATCGAGGGTCGCGACGTGGTAGCTGTCGTGCAGCACGACCTCCGTGGCCTCGGTCGAGGAGATCCCGTCGAGCACGAGGCGAGCGTTCACCGGCTCGACGACGTGGTCCGCGGCGGAGCGGTAGAGCAGCACCGGGGAGGTGACGCGGGCCAGGTCGTCCCGCACCATGGTCCACAGCTCGGTGAGGGAGATGAACGCCTTGAGCGGCACCCGGTCGTAGGCGAGCTCGGTGACGCCGGGCTTCGCGACGTCGTTGGCCACGGCCTGCGCCCAGGGCCACACCCACACGAGGTAGCGGGCGAAGGCCGCGTCGCGCCGCAGCGTCGTGACCGAGGGGTTGACCAGGCAGATCCCCGCGATCGCGTCGCCGTACTCCTCGGCGAGGCGCAGGGTCAGCGTGCCGCCCATCGAGAGCCCGAAGACGAACACCGAACGGCAGCGCTCGGCCAGCTCGTCGACCGCGCGGGCCAGCTCGCCGTACCAGTCCGGCCACCGGGTGGCCTGCATGTCGCGCCAGTGGGTGCCGTGGCCCGGCAGGCGCGGCCCGCGCACCGCGAACCCCTGGGCGGCGAGGTGCTCACCCCAGGGGCGCATGCTCTGGGGGGTGCCGGTGAAGCCGTGCGAGAGCACCACGCCGATCTCGGGCTCGCCCCCGGGATCGGCGGAGAACGGCTCCGCCCCGAGCATCACGGGCACGAGTGCCTCCCACCCAGGATCGTCCGGGCGCCGCACGCCGGGGCGCCCGGGCCCATCGTGGCACGTCCCACACCGGTGCGGTACGTCCAGGTGCCCGAACAGGTGGGGGAGTCGCCACACTCCCCGGTGACGGGGACGACGCGGCGTCGTTGTCCCGCGCCGACGCGGCTGCCTACGCTGCGACATCCGGGTCCCGAGGAGGCGAGAGCACTGCTCTACTGGTTGATGAAGTGGGTGTTCCTGGGGCCGTTGATGCGCCTGGCCTTCCGGCCCGAGGTGCGGGGCGCGGAGAACCTGCCGCGCTCCGGCGGCGCGCTCGTGGCCTCCAATCACCTGGCGGTGCTGGACTCCTTCGTGCTGCCGCTGATGGTCCCCCGGCGGATGGTCTTCCCGGCCAAGTCCGAGTACTTCACGACGCCGGGCGTGATCGGGACGCTGCAGCGCTGGTTCTTCTCCGGGATGGGCAACGTCCCGATCGAGCGGGGCAACGGGCGCGCCGCCCGCGCGGCCCTCGACACCGGCATCCGGGTGCTGCGCGAGGGCCGACTCTTCGGGATCTACCCCGAGGGCACCCGCTCGCCCGACGGCCGGCTCTACAAGGGCCGCACCGGCGTCGCCCGGATGGCGCTGGAGGCGAAGGTCCCCGTCGTGCCCGTCGCGATGGTCGGCACGGACCGTGCCAACCCGGTCGGTTCCCGCCTCTGGCGCCCCGCCAAGATCCGCATCGTGATCGGCGAGCCACTGGACTTCTCCCGCTACTTCGACATCGCCGACGACCGCCAGGTGGAGCGCGCGATCACCGACGAGGTGATGTACGCCCTGATGGAGCTCTCGGGCCAGGAGTACGTCGACGTGTACGCCTCGAAGGCCAAGGAGGAGACCTCGGGCCAGGCGGCCTGAGGGGGCGCCCCGGGGCATGCGGGAGGAGCGCGTACCCCCCGGAGGACAATCGTTCCCCGTGGCACGGATCTTCTACGACTGCGAGTTCATCGAGGACGGGACGACCATCGAGCTCGTCTCCCTCGGCGCCGTCGACGAGACCGGCCGAGAGTTCTACGCGGTCTCCCGCGCGTTCGACCCGATGCGCGCCGGGCCCTGGGTGCGGAAGAACGTGCTCGACAAGCTGCCGCCGAGCTCGGACCCGGTCTGGCGCAGCCGCCTGCAGATCCGCGAGGACTTCTACGAGTTCGTGACGGCGGGCACGGGCCCGGTCGAGCTGTGGGCCTGGAACGCGCCCTACGACCACGTCGTCATCGCCCAGCTCTGGGGCGCGATGCCCGACCTGCCCCGCGCGCTGCCCCGGTTCACCCGGGACCTGCGCCAGCGGTGGGAGGACGTCGGGCGCCCCGCGCTGCCCGCGGCCCCGCAGGACGCCCACGACGCGCTGGCCGACGCGCGGCACAACCTGCGCAAGTGGGAGGTCATCGACGCGATCTGGCGCGAGCGCGGCATGGCGTCGTGACCGGTCGCTCAGCGATGCTGCGCGAAACGTGCGCGATGGCGTGGATCCGACTGCGCGGGTCCTCGGATCCCTGGTGGACCTCGGCGGCGTGCGCGCGCAGCCCGCGGAGGTACGACAGCTCTCTCGGTGGCGCGCGCGATTCGGGGCTGGGTGGTGGCCCCCTGTCGGTGGGGGTGCGGCGTCCGGCCGGGGTGGGGACGGCGGTGACCTCGATCCAGCTGTCACCGCCGAAGTGGAGGGTGTTGCGGCACAGGTAGGGCGGGACAGGCAGGTCGAACTGGGAGTAGCCCGCTGGGATCTTCACGGAGCAGGTCGGAGCGGCTGGCGACGTCGAGGCGAAGGGCCTCTCCGGCGCGCAGGAGCACGGG
>JAVXWR010000840.1:0-2662 GCA_032230725.1 Actinomycetota bacterium | reverse complement strand
CCTTGAGGAAGGAACGGACGTCGTCGACGACCGTCATGTAGGTCATCGGGGCGTCGAGGATGGTGGCGGCGAGGGAGCAGAGGCGGTCGAAGGCGGCTTCCGGGCCGGTCTCGAGCATGCGGGTGGCACGTACCGCCGCGGCGCGAGACTCGGTCTCGACGCCCACGCGCGCTCCGGTCACGGTCCCTCCCCCTCGGTCCCGCGCGACCCTACCGGCGAGGTCGAGCCAAACGGGGTCGCGCACGACCGAATTCCGGTCCGGTGGAAGGGCTACCGGACTACGCCGTTCCCGCGGCGCGGCGCGCCTCGCGCTCGAGCCGTGCCCGGTGGCCCAGGAGCCGCGCCGCCCGGTTGCCGCCCAGGTTCGGGCGGTCCGGGCGCAGCCCGACCGCACCGTCGACGAGCTCACGGCAGATGTCGGCGTGGCCCGCGTGGCGGTGGGTCTCGGTGGCGACGTGGACCAGCATGTGGCCCAACGTCACCTCGGCTCGGTCGTCGGGCCAGTGCGGTACGCGGCCGGGGGAGTCGAGGTCGAGCTCGGCGATCGTGGCGTCCGAGTGCTCGGCGGCCCGGGCGTAGAGCCCCAGCACGCCCTCACGGGTCTCCTCGGCGGTTGCCCACATGTCCGCGTCCGGCTCGGTGTGCGCCTCGAACCAGCCGACGGTCTCGCCGAACGGCCGGTCGAAGACCTCGCCGAAGTACCCGGAGTCGATGATCGCGAGGTGCTTCACCAGCCCGAGCAGGTTGGTGCCGGTCGGGGTCACCGGGCGGCGGGCGTCGTACTCCCCGAGCCCCTCGAGCTTCCAGCGCAGCACCTCGCGTCCCTGGCTCAGGTACCGGTGCAGGACGTCCTTCTGATCAGGAGCGCTCACGCGGGCACCCTGCCACGTCTCCCGGCCCGGAGGGGGCCCGACGCCGGACGCGGGTCCCCGCCGGTCCGGCGACCGGGCCGATGAGGCACGGTGGAGGTCGTTGACCCGAGGGACCGGCACGACGAGCGTGCCCGGAAGGAGCAGGACCCGCGATGAGCGAGGGACCCAGGAGCGCCGCGCAGGCGGACGTCGAGGGCGAGGACCACCCCGCCGACGGGCCGGCGTCCACCGGGACCACGGGGGCGGGCGACGTCACCGGGTCCAGCGCGACCGACGGCCACGACGGCAGCGGCGAGAACACGACGGCCGACGTGGCGGGGAACGACGACGCGACGACCGAGGCCGTGACGCCGGAGACGGGCGCGACGACGGGCTCGACGTCCGGCCCCGCCGACGCCGATGCCGGCACCACGGCGGCGACCGTGCCCGCGGCCACCCTGCCCGGTGAGACGGCGACCCCCACCCCAGCGCACGACGCCGCCACCGGCGTCGACGGCGACGAGGAGTGGGCCGACGCCGAGGACAAGGCCTACCGCAAGGAGCTCCGCAAGGGGTTCGCGTTCGGCACGGTCGGCGGGCTGCTGATCGGTGCGATCGTCGCGCTGCTGCTCGGCGCGCTCGTCTGGCCCGGCTACCTGCTCGGCCCGGGCAACCCGGACGACACCGCGAACCAGGTGACGTCCGCGCTGGCCGCCAAGGACGGCCCCACCCTCGACCGCCTGTCGTGCAAGGGCGCGGACGGCCGGTCGGTCACCCAGCTCTCCGGGCAGGTGCTGCAGTACATCACCAAGGTCGCGCCGGCCGGCCCGACGACGAGGCTCATCGACACCGAGGCCCGCACCCCGCTCGACGTGACGCTCAGCGTCCAGGGCCAGACCCAGACGCTGCCCTCCGAGCTCGTGCTCGGGGAGACCAAGGGCGACTGGTGCCTCAAGGGCCTCGCCCAGCGCCAGCAGTAGCCCGCCGGCAGTAGCCGGCCGGGGAGATGCCCGCCGGGAGGGGCCGCCGCGCGAGGGACTACGTCGGCCACTCCTGCGGGACCTCGCGGGCGATCTCGTCGAGCCAGATGCGCGCCGAGGAGTCCGACGGGGCCCGCCAGTCGCCGCGCGGGGAGAGCGAGCCACCCGCGGACACCTTCGGCCCGTTCGGGATCGCCGAGCGCTTGAACTGCGCGAACTGGAAGAAGCGCTGGACGAACACCTCGAGCCATTCCCGGATCTCCGGCAGCTGGTAGGCGACGCGGTCCTCGTCGGGGAAACCCGGGGGCCACGGGCCCTGCGCGGCGTCGTGCCACGCGTGCCAGGCGAGGAACGCGACCTTCGACGGCCGTGAGCCGTGGCGCAGCACCTGGAAGAGCGTGAAGTCCTGCAGGTTGTACGGGCCGATCTTCTGCTCGCTCGACTGCACCGGAGCGTCCTCGGTGGCCGGGACGAGCTCGGGGGTGATCTCGGTGTCGAGCACCGACTGCAGGACCTCGGCGACGGCCTCGTCGAACTGCTCGGAGGAGATCACCCAGCGGATCAGGTGCTGGACCAGCGTCTTCGGGACGCCGCCGTTGACGTTGTAGTGCGACATCTGGTCACCGACCCCGTAGGTCGACCAGCCCAGCGCGATCTCCGACAGGTCGCCGGTGCCGAGGACGATGCCACCGCGCTGGTTCGCGGCGCGGAAGAGGTGGTCGGTGCGGAGTCCGGCCTGCACGTTCTCGAAGGTGACGTCGTAGACCGGCTCCCCCTGCGCGAAGGGGTGGTCGAGGTTGCGCAGCATGAGCCGCGCGCTCTCGGTGATGT
>JAVXWR010000780.1:0-5715 GCA_032230725.1 Actinomycetota bacterium | reverse complement strand
GAGCCCGGCACGACGACGCTGCACCGGGGCGGGCCGGCCCTCGGCGCGGTCGTCTTCGCCGGCGACGCCCTGCCGCACTGGCTCGTCCACTTCGCCGTGGACTCCGTCGACGCCGTCGCGGCCGCGGGCGGCGAGGTGATCGAGGCCGCCGCGGACACCCCGGCCGGGCGCCGCGCCGTGCTCGCGGACCCGTCCGGCGCGCGCTTCGCGGTGCTCAGCCGATGAGCTCGTCGAGCAGCAGGTAGATCAGGAACCCGACGAAGAAGCCGACCGACCCGAGCGCCGTCTCGCCCTGCTCGTGGGCCTCGACCAGCAGTTCCTCGGTGGCCAGGTACATGAACGCGACGGCCCCGAACGCGAGCACCCCGGCCAGCAGCGGCGGGGAGGCGTCGGCGAGCAGCAGCGCGCCGACAGCGGTCCCGGCCACGGTGAGCAGGGCCAGCGCGGCCGGCGCCACCGCGGTCAGTCGCCGGGACGCGGCGCCGGACATCGCGGCGGAGAGCGAGACCCCGACGAACAGGTACTCGACGGCGAGCGCGATCGCGAGCAGCACCCCGGTGTCGTCCCCCGCGGCGAAGCCCGCCCCGAGCACGAGCCCGTCGACGGCGAAGTCGACGCCGGTCGCCATCGCGAGCCCGATCGGGAGCGCCGGCCCGTCGTCGGACCGGCGGCGCTCGAGCGTCGTCGACAGCGCGCGGAACGAGAACATGACGACGATCCCCGCCGCGAACCCCGCCACCGCGACCCCCGGCCGCTGGTGCAGCACGCCGGGCAGCAGCTCGATCGCGGCCGCCGCGAACACGACGCCCGCCGCGAAGTGCTGGATGCCGCTGGTCACCCGCCGGCCCGGTGGGCGGATGCCCGCCACGGTGCCCGAGACGCCCGCGGCCACCACGGGGATCAGGGAGAAGAGGACCGCGCGCAGGAGCACCCCGGAACGCTAGCCCGGCCCCGTCCTCAGTGTCCGAGGGCGGCCAGGACCTCCCTCGGCTCGGGGTTCGTGACGATGCTCCCGTCGGGGTAGACGACGACGGGAACGGTCCGCGGGCCGCCGTTGACCTCCTCCACCCACCGCGCGACGGCGGGATCGCCGTCGACGTCGACCTGCTCGTAGGTGACCCCGGACTTGTCCAGGCGCCCGGTCAGCCGCGCGCAGAAGCCGCACCCGGCCGCGGTGTAGAGCGTGAGCCCACTCATCGACGATCTCCTCCTCGTGGTGCACGGACGAGCACGACGACGTCGGCGAGCATCGCCCGGGCCCGGGGGGCGGCGCTCAGGCCGGTGACCATGCTGCGCACCAGTGGCGGGTGCTGCGATGGCGACCGAGGCCGAGCGCCACGAACTCGTCGGCCCGCCCGACCGCCTGCACGCCGAGGTAGCGCAGCGCCTGGACGATCGGGCTGCCGCTGTGCGGGTCGCCGGTGGAGACCGGGAACGGCTCGTCGCGAAGCAGCACGTTCGGGCCGTAGACCACGTAGCAGTCCAGCCACGCGACGGCGGACTGCCGCCCGAGCCCACCGGCGTAGTCGGACTCGAGGTAGACGACCGGTCCGACGCGCGAGGCCGCGGTCAGCACGGCGGCCACGCCGGAAGACAGCCGGTCGAACGCCCAGTCCGGGCCGAGCGGGAGGCCGGGCAGGTCGATGTCGTGGAAGAGCTGCTCGCACAGCGGCACGAGGGCGAGCTCGGCCCCGTCGAGCAGCATGGGACGGGCGTGCGGGAACCGGTCGTGGAGCGGTTCGAGCACGTCCGGGGCGGCGACGATGCCGTGCAGCTCGTAGGTCGTGCCGACGACGCTCATTCCAGGACGCCGAGGTGCTTGAGCACGTGGGCGACCGAGGTCGCCCGGACGTCGACGACCATCGTGCGGTACTCCTCGGCGAAGAGTCCGGAGTGCCGGGTCATCTCGTCGGCCTCGATGAGCGCGACCGCCTTCTCGAGGTGCTCGCGGGCGAGCCGGTCGCGCCACAGCGGGTGCCTGATGTGGACGTACTCGTCGTCCACGGTGGTGATCAGGAGCTTCTTCCCGCCGGCGACGGTCGGGATCTCGCCGCCGGAGGCGAAGTCGCGTTGCAGTCCCGCCCAGTCCAGGGGCATCGGAGGTCACCTCTCGTCGCTCGTGCCGACGTGGCCGCCGTGCCCGGCGGCGAGGGCACGCATGTGGTCCAGCACGCTCGCCCGTCGCCGCCCCGCCGTGGCGGTGTCGCAGCCGCAGCGCCGCGCCACCTGCTCGTCGTCGAGGCCCTCGACGCAGGTCAGCACGAACGTCGTCTGGGCCTCGGGGGGAACCGAGGCCAGCGCACGACGGAACGGAGCCCACGCCACGACGTGACCCGCCCGGCCGGCGCGGGCGTCGGCGATGGCGTCCTCCGCGAGCTTGGCGATCCGCCCCGAGAAGGGCAGGCCCCAGTGCCGGAACACCGCGGGCCGTGCGACCAGACCCGTCGCCACCCGCGCGGCCACGGTCTCCGCGGCGGCGGAGTCACCGAGGCGGACCCGGCAGGTGTAGGAGACCGCCTGGTAGGTGGCGGTCACGCGGTCCAACCACTCCGCGTACTCCGGGACGAGTCCGGGCTCGACGGCGTCCACGACGGTCTCCGCCGCCCCTACAGCGCCGCGAGCACGTGCTCGGCCGTGGACACCTCGTGGTCGACGAACTGCTTCTCCACCTCGATGGACGTGAGGACGCCGTTCTCGATGATCGCGGCGTAGCGCTCGGACCGGGTGCCGAGTCCGAAGCTGGACGCGTCGACGCCCAGGCCCATCGCCGTCGTGAAGGTCGCGGCGTCGTCGGCGAGCATGACGATGCCCTCGGCGTCCTCGCTCCTGGCCCACGCACCCATGACGAACGCGTCGTTGACCGACACGCACGCGATGGTGTCGATGCCCTTGGCCCGGATGTCGTCGGTCTTGAGGACGAAACCGGGCAGGTGGAAGTCGCTGCACACCGGGGTGAACGCACCCGGTACCCCGAACAGGACGATCTTCCCGCTCGCGAACAGCTGCCCGGTCCGGACGTCCTCGGTGGCCCCGGACGTCACGGCCTTGAGCGCGACGTCGGGGATCGTGTCTCCTACGGTGATCACGGCTTCGGTCTCCTCCTCGACAGCCGCGGTATCGGCTGAGGCGTGGTACGGGGAGCCGCTCCTCGTCGAGACGGCGGTCGGACTAGGCGGTGGGCGAGTCGAGCGGGGCCACGACCGCGGCGGTCTCGTGACGGCGCTCGAAGCCGGCGAGTCGCCAGATCAGGGCGGCGCCGCCCCACACGAGGACGAAGAAGCCGACGATCAGGTAGCCGAGGAGCTCGAAGTCGTCCGCGAGCCCGGCGAACCCGGCGAGTGCGGTGATCCCGAGGTCGTCGACGAGCACGCCGGCGAGGTAGACCGCGGCGATGAACCCGGCCACGGTCACCGTCGCGGCGGTGGTGGCGATGTTGTAGAAGAGCCGCCGCGCGGGGCTGCGGTTGGACCAGGAGTAGGCGATCGACATCAACAGTCCGTCGGCGGTGTCGAAGGCGCTCATGCCGGCGGCGAACAGCAGCGGGAGCGTCATCGCGGCCAGCAGCGGTGCGCCCCCGCCGGTCCCGCCCGCGGTGGAGGCGGTCGAGGCCGACAGGGTCAGCAGCGTGACCTCGGAGGCGGTCTCGAGGCCGAGCCCGAAGAGCAGGCCCAGCGGGTACATGTGCCAGGAGTGCTTGATCAGCGTCCGGGCCCGGCCGCCGAGGATGCGGTTGACGAGGCCGCGGTTGAGCAGTTGGCGCTCCAGCTCGGCCTCGTCCAGCGTCCCCCGCCGCAGCCGGCGCCAGGACCCGATGATGCCCACGAGCACCATCGCGTTGAGCACCGCGACCAGGCCCAGGAAGACCATGGCGACGATCGTGGAGACGGTTCCGCCCACCTCGCGGAAGCTGTCGATGCTGGTCGCGCTCGCGAGCCCGGCCGCCAGCGCGACGACCAACCCGAGGATGACCACCACCGAGGAGTGGCCCATCGCGAAGAAGAAGCCGACCCCCACGGGCCGGCGGCCGCGCTGGACCATGAGCCGCGTGGTGTCGTCGATGGCGGCGATGTGGTCGGCGTCGAACGCGTGCCGGATGCCGAGCACGTAGGCGAGCACTCCCGCCCCGGCGAACGCCCCCGCTCCGAGCGGGCCGGAGGTGAGCGACAGGTAGAGCGTCCATCCCGCGATGTGCAGCAGGCACACGACGCCGACGATCACGGAGAGCTGCACCCGCTGGCTGCGGGACCAACGACGGCCGGCTACTGCAGCGATGGCGGTCATCGCGTCCTCTCGGGGTCGGGCGGGGCGCGTTCGGGCCGCGGCGCCCCGGGGTCGCACCCGGGGCACCGCCACCGCAATACTTCAGCACATCATGAGATGTCCGGTCATGGGGTCGGGACCAGCGTCTGCACCATCGCCGCGATGTGGTTGCCCTGCACCTCGGTGAGGTCCGCCGAGCCGGTGCCCTCGCCGCGGATCGCCTCGTGCGGGACCACGACCCAGCAGGCGCAGCCCCAGATGCACTCGCCGGCCATGCCGTCGAACCGGATCGACTGCTCGGAGAGCATCACCCCGAGGTCGAGCAGCCACGAGTGCATGAGCAGCTTCTCGTCCCACGACTCGACCGCGTCGTAGGCGTCGCGTGCGGTGTAGAAGGCCGTGAGGTCCGTCTTCGCGACGCCGGGATGATGATGTTCGAATAGCAGGTGAGCTCGTCGAAGAACTCGCCGCCCGACGTCACCAGGGTGCCGTCGTCCCCGTCGAGCACGTACTCACCGAGGACGCTCTCGAGCTTCTTCTGCAGCGTGTCGTTCCACATCTCGCGCGGGCCGACCGTGTTGACCTCGATGTAGTCGGTCTTGAAGATGGCCGTTGCCGAACGCCGGAGCTCGTCGTGCGCCCTTCGACGAGCAGGCGCGCGACGGTGAGGCAGTGCGGGTCGCCCTGGTCACGCCCTGGCAGGGGCCCGCGGGGATGTTCGGGCTGTCCTGCCGGATGTGCTCCGAGCTGGCGATCTCCGAGATCAACCTCGGCGGTGGACTCCTCGGGCGCTCCGTCGAGCTCCACCACGTCGACGGCGGCGCGGACCCGGGCGCGGTCGCGCGCGACGTCGAGGGCCTGGTGCGCACGGGCGAGGTGGACGCCGTGGTGGGGTGGCACATCTCGGCGGTCCGCAGGCGGCTCGCGCCGCGCATCGCCGCGCAGGTGCCCTACGTGTACACGGCGCTCTACGAAGGCGGGGAGCGCACTCCCGGGGTCCTGCTGACCGGGGAGACACCCGCGAACCAGCTCGGCCCGGCGCTCGAGTGGATGCGCACCGAGCTGGGGGTGCGCCGATGGGCGATCGTGGGGGACGACTACGTCTGGCCCCGGGCGTCGGCGGCCGAGGCCGCGCGCTGGGCCCGGGCCCACGACGTGCCGATCGTCGACGAGGTCTACGTCCCGCTCGGGACCCGCGACTTCTCCTCGGCGCTGCGCACGCTCTCGCGCAGCAGCGCCGACGGGGTGCTCATGCTGCTGGTCGGTGAGGACGCGGTGCACTTCAACCGGGCGTTCGCCGCGGCGGGCCTCGACTTCCGTCAGACGCGGCTGTCGACCCTCATGGACGAGACGATGCTGCTCGCGTCGGGCGCCCGCGCGACCCACTCCCTCTACTCCGCCGCCGGGTACTTCGAGGACCTCGCGACCGCCGACGCCCTGGAGTTCACCGGGCGG
>JAVXWR010000777.1:0-7792 GCA_032230725.1 Actinomycetota bacterium | reverse complement strand
CCGGCCCGGGCCCGCCCTCAGTCCCCGGAGCGTCGATGACGGCCGCCCGAGCCCCGCAACATGACCGGGCGGGAGCCACGCTCGGGTGCCGCCCCGTCCTCGTCACGGAAGAAACGCCGTTGCAGGGCCCGGTCGGCGCGGCCGAAGCTGCGTCGGACCTCGTCGTAGATCGGCGTCTGGGTCATGGCCGCAGACCATACGACGCTCACCGCCCGCCACCTGCCCCGCCCTGACCACCCCGACGGGGGGGTTTGGCAGGGTCCTGAGCAGGTAAAATGCCGCCACCGAGGGGTCAGCGGACCACGGCGCGGCGGCGCTGTAGATCCGGGGGAACCGCTACTCCACGCCATCGGACGAACATTGTGACCCATCCGACACTCTGCGTCACAGGAGGCGGCCATCTACGGCAAGCGGCGGGACATGACCGTCCACGGAGAGCAGCCCTACAACGCCGAACCGCCGCGGGCCGCACTCGCCGGGCGGATGCTCACCCCGCTGGACGCGTTCTACTCCCGCAACCACGGGCCGGTGCCCGTGCTCGACGCTGCCACCTGGCGGCTGACCGTGGACGGGCTGGTCGCCCGTCCGTCGTCGTGGACGCTGTCCGAGCTGCGGGACCGGTTCGCCACCCGTTCCGAGATCGCGACGCTGCAGTGCGCGGGCAACCGGCGCGCCGGGCTGGTCGAGGTGCGCGACATCCCCGGCGAAGCGCCCTGGGGCCCGACCGCGACCGCCACGGCCCGCTGGACCGGGGTGCGCCTCGCCGACGTCCTCGACGCCGCGGGCGTCGAGGAGGCGGCCACCGACGTCGCGTTCCTCGGTACGGACGTCAGCGAGGAGATCACGCCCCCGCAGCAGTTCGGCGGGTCCGTCCCGCTGCGGAAGGCCCGCATGCCCGAGGTCCTGCTCGCGTGGGAGATGAACGGCGAGCCGCTCGCGCCGGTGCACGGCGCCCCGGTGCGCGTGGTGGTCCCCGGCTACATCGGGGCGCGCAGCGTCAAGTGGGTGCACCGCGTGACCGTGTCCGACCGGCCCTCCGAGAACTTCTTCCAGGCGTCCACCTACCGCCTCCTCCCGCCCGATGTCGATCCCGCGACCACGGGTCCCGGCGACGGTGTCCCGCTGGGGCTGGTCGCGGTGAACTCCGACTTCCTCGCCCCCGACGACGACGCCGAGGTCCCGGCCGGACCCACGCGCGTCACCGGATACGCCTTCGCGGGCGGGGACCGCACGGTGGTCCGGGTGGACGTCTCGGACGACGGCGGGGCGAGCTGGACCCAGGCCGACCTCGGCGAGCAGGCCGGCCCCTGGGCGTGGCGCCACTGGTCGGCGACGGTGGGCGTCCGGCCCGGCGCGCAGGAGATCCTCGCCCGGGCGTGGGACTCCTCGGCCGCACTGCAGCCGGCCGACCCCGCCTCGGTGTGGAACCCCAAGGGCTACGTCAACAACTCCTGGGCCCGGCTCCGGCTGCACGGGCGCTGACCGCGGTCACAGCGTCGCGTGCTCCGGGGTCGGACCGGCCCGGATGAGCGCGACCAGCCCCACGACCGTGACCACGGCGCACAGCACCGCGAGCCCCGAGCCCACCACGCCGCCGCCGAAGCGCTCGTCGAGCACGACGATCCCGATGACGCCGGCGACCACCGGGTCGACGGTGGTCTGCGTCGCGAGCCCGGCGTCGAGCCCGCCGTCGCGGTAGGCGGTCTGGAGCAGCAGCACCCCGATCACCGGCAGGACGACCACGGTGATCCCGGCGACGACGACGCCCGCCTCCAGCGGCCCGCGGTGCAGTCCGTGCAGCACCGGGCGCACCAGGCCTGAGGTCACCCCGGCGCACAGACCCGCGCCGGCCGCGCGCGACACCGCCCGGGCCCGCCAGCCCAGCCGGTTGCCGACGAGGACGACGGTCACGAGCGCGACGGCGGCGACGACCGCGGTCCCGACGAGCCCGCCCGTCCCGGCCGGGCGCGGCTCGGCGTGGTGCGGCGCGAGCGCGAGCAGCCCGGCGAGCCCGGCGACGAGCACGGCGGCCGACGCCCACTCGGCCCCACGGATGGTGCGTCGTTCCAGGCGGGCGTCCAGCGGCAGCGCGAGAACCAGCGCCAGCACGCCCACCGGCTGGACGAGCGTCACCGAGGCGAGGCCGAGGGCCACCACGTGCACCCCGGCACCACACGCCATCGAGGCGATGCCGGACCACCACAGGGGCATCCGCGCCAGGGCCCCGAAGAACTCCCGCCCGTCCCGGGGGTGGGTGCCCTCGTGGGCGGCGCGGGCGGTCGCGAGGCGCTGGAGCGCGGCGGCCAGCGCGTAGAGGAACGCCGAGCCGAGGGCCAGCAGGACCGCGACGACGGGGTGGGCCTCGAACGGCGGGCCCGGCGCGGGGGGTCTCATGCGCCCGACCGCCCCACCCTGTCGCCTCCTCGATGACCTGCTCGCCGTCGTCGACGTCGACCGTACGGCCGAGGTGGCCGGGTGTGCGCGCACCCCCGCCGCCCGGGATGCTGTGGCCCCGGTGAGACACGGCAGGAGAAGAGGGAGCGCGGATGAGCCCGCCCGGCGGCGCACCCCCGGACCGCGAGGAGGACCGCGAGGAGGACCGCGAGGAGCACCGCGACGACGGGGCCGAGCGCGAGCCCGACTACCGGTTCACGCTCGCCAACGAGCGGACCTTCCTCGCGTGGTTGCGCACCTCGCTCTCGCTGCTCGCCGCGGGGGTCGCCGTCGTCCAGCTGGTGCCGGCGTTCCCGGTCCCCGGGGCCCGGGGGGTGATCGGGGGGTTGCTGGCCGTCCTCGCCGTCGTGTCGGCGGCGGCCGGGGTGCTGCGGTGGCGCGCGGTGGAGACCGCGATCCGGCACGCCCGCCCGCTGCCGCCCCAGCGCCTCCCGTGGGTGCTCGCGGCGGGACTGGTGGTCCTCGCGCTGTTCGGGCTCGTGCTCGTCGTGCTGCGGGGCGAGACGTGACCCGCCCCGTCGGCCCGTCGGACGCGGGCCTGCAGGCCGAGCGCACCGGCCTGGCCTGGAGCAGGACCTCGCTCGCCGTCGGCGCGAACGCCGCGCTGCTGGCCGTCCGCGAGCTCGGGCACGTCGGCCCCTCGCTCGGCCTGGTCCCCGCCGCCCTGGCGCTGCTCGTGGCCCTCGCGACCGCGGCCTACGGGGTGTACCGGACGCGGGTGCTGCGCGACGCCCCGCTGCCCCGCCCGCTGGCCGCGAGCCGCGCGGTGCCGCTGCTGGGCGGTGCGGTGGTGGTCCTCGGGGTCGTCTCGGGCGCGGTCCTGCTCCGCTGAGTCGGCCCGCCCGTCACCCCGTCGTCGTCGGGACGCCCGCACTCGGGTCGGGCACCGGGTCGTCGCCCTGCTCGGCCGCCCGGCAGGCCTGCTCCGGGGTGAGGTAGTCGTCGGTGTGCTCGAACTCCGCCAGCCGCCCCGAGGAGCGGGTGAGGAACCCGAGCCGGACCGGGGAGTTGCCCGACGCCGCGTGCAGCGCCCAGTTCCCGGCCACGCGGGCCATCGCGGCCGGTGCTCCCATGGCGGCCAGGTGATAGCCGCGGGTCACGACCTGGGCGGGCCACCCGGTGAGGTCCACCCGCAACGGCTTGGCCACCGCGTCGGTGCCGCCGAGGTCGACCACGAGACCGAGGTCGTGGTGCCGGTAGGGCCGCAGCGGCCGTCCCCGCAGGCTCGCGACGACGTTGTCCGCCGCCACCGGGGCCTGCCGGGTGGCGTGCTGGGCGGTCGGCGGGCAGACCGCGCCGCCGCCGGTGACGAGGTCGGGGACCGCGGCGGCGTCGCCGAGGGCGAACACCTCGGGGTGCCCGGGGACGGCGAGGTCGGCACCCACGACCAGCCGGCCCTTCGCGGTGTCCGCCCCGAGCCGGGACACCAGCGGGTTCGGCGCCACCCCGGCGGTCCACACGAGCGTGTTGGTCTCGAGGCGCCGGCCGTCGGAGAGCGTGACCGAGCCGTCGTCGACCGAGGCGAGCGAGGTGCGCAGGTCGACGTGGACCCCGCGGCGTTCCAGGACCCGGCGGGTGTCCTCCCCCAGCCGCGCGCCGAGCTCGGGCATGAGCTGGGCGCCGTGCTGGACCAGGTGCCACTGCACCAGGGACGGGTCGAGCCGGCGGAAACGGCGGGCGAGGTCGGACGTCATCAGCTCGAGGTTGGCCGCGGTCTCGACGCCCGCGTAGCCGCCGCCGACCACGACGAACCGGCATCGACGCGCCCGCTCGTCGGGATCGTCGCTGGCGTTCGCCACCTCGAGCTGGCCCAGCACGTGGTCGCGCAGGAACTGCGCCTCGGCCAGTGTCTTCATCCCGCGCCCGTACTCGCGCAGGCCGGGGATGTCCATCGTCGCGGTGATGCTGCCCGGGGCGAGGACGAGGCGGTCGTAGCCGAGGATCTCGCGGCGCCCGGTGATGCTCGTCGTCACGACCCGCTGCCGGTCGAGGTCGACCCCGATGACGCGGCCGGGCACGAACGTCGTGCGGCGCAGCCGCCGGGTGAGCGACGTCGTCACCGCGGCCGGCGGGAGCAGCCCCGCCGCGACCTGCGGGAGCAGCGGGAGATAGAGCATGTAGTCGTCGGGGCTCACGAGGCGCACGTCGGCCTCCGGCAGCCGGTGCTCCAGCCGTCGCGCCACCCCGAGCCCCGCGAAGCCGCCGCCGACGACGACCACCTGCTGCCGCATCGTGCCTCCTCGGTCTCCGACTCGTGCGTCAGCGGACGAACGCGCTGTGCCCCGTGACGGCCTTGCCCACGATCAGCGTGTTCATCTCGCGGGTGCCCTCGTAGGAGTAGAGCGCCTCGGCGTCGGCGAAGTACCGGGCGATGCCGTTGCCGACGATGATGCCGTTCCCGCCGACCACCTGGCGGCCCAGCGCGACCGTCTCACGCATCCGGTCGGCGCAGAACTGCTTGGCCAGCGCCGAGTGCGCGTCCGACCCGCCGCCCGCGTCGATCAGCTGCGCGTTGCGCGCGGCCATGCCGAGCGAGGCCGTGGTGTTGCCGAGCATCTGCACCAGGGCGTCCTGGATCATCTGGAAGCCTGCGATGGGGCGGCCGAACTGCTCGCGCTCCTGCGCGTAGGACAGCGCCAGCTCGTAGGAGGCCATCTGCACGCCGGTGCAGGCCCAGGAGGCGTTGCCGCGGGTGCGGCGCAGCACCGCCCCGGCGTCGGCGAAGGTCCCCTTGCCCCCGGAGAGCCGGTTCTCGTCGGGGACCCGCACCCCGGCGAGGGTGATGTCGGCGTTCTGGGTGATCCGCAGCGAGGTCTTGCCCTCGATCTTCGCGGTGGTCAGGCCGTCGGTCTCGCGGGGGACCACGAAGCCGCGCACGGCCCTGCCGTCGGCGTCGTCGGAGACGTCACGGGCCCAGATGACGATGACGTCGGCGAACGTGCCGTTGCCGATCCAGCGCTTGTGGCCATCGATCACCCACCCGTCGCCCTCCCGGCGGGCGGTGGTCTCCATGCCGCCGGCGACGTCGGACCCGCCGTGCGGCTCGGTCAGCCCGAACGCGCCGATCGTCTCCATCCGCGCCATCGGCGGCAACCAGCGCTCCCGCTGCTCCGGGGTGCCGCACGCGTCGATCGAGCCCATCGCGAGGCCCGAGTGCACGCCGAAGAAGCTGTTGGTCGACGCGTCGATCCGGGCGATCTCGGCGTGGACGAACCCCATGAACACCCGGCGGGCGGGCTCGTCGGACCAGCCCGAGAGCCCGTAGGGCAGTCCGGCGAGGTCGAGGGCCGCGAATCCGTCGATCAGCCCCGGGGGGAACTCGTCGCTCGCCCACGCCTCGTCGACGACGGGGGCGACGTCGCTCGCGAGGTAGGCCCGCAGCCGGCGCAGGTGGTCGCGCTCGGGCTCGGTGAGCAGGTCGACGTAGGTGTAGAAGTCCGCGAGATGGGGCCCGTCGGGCTCGAGCGCGAGGTGCGGGCGGGGCAGGTCCTCGAACGGGGAGGACGTGGCGCCGGCGTGGTCCGTGACGCCGGCCTGCTCCGGGGCGGGTGCGGACCGGTCGGCCTCCGGCGGCGCGTCGGAGCGGTCGGAGGTGCGGGACTCGGTCGGCGCGGCAGCCATGGTGGCCAGCGTCCCCCCGTGCTCGGCGGGACGCCAGGCGAGGCCGTCCGGGAGGTGCTCCGGCCCACCCGCCGGGGCGGCCCCGGCAAAATGCTTGTACTATTCAAGTGAAATCAGGGTGGTCCTGCGCGCAGCGGGTGGCCGCCGCGTGCGTGGGCGAGCACAGTGGTTTCCGGGCGGGACGTGACCGCCCGGCGCCGTGGGAGTCACCGTCCGGGGCATCCTCGGCGCGACCGGGTCACGGGCGGGTCGCACGGACGTCGGACCGACGGGAGCGGCGCGCCACGGCGGAGCCCCGGCGTGGCGCCACCGGGTCGGCCCGACGGACGCGACAGGCCCACGAGCACAGCGGAGGAACGGTGGACGGACAGCAGCCGATCATGATCTTCGGTCGGGTGACGCGGGGAGACGGTGCGCCGCTGCCGGGCGCGGCCCTGACCCTCTGCGACCTCGCCGGCGACCAGCTCGATCGCGCGGTGGCCGACGACGGGGGCCACTACCAGCT
Source organism: Actinomycetota bacterium (assembly GCA_032230725.1). Classification (GTDB taxonomy): domain Bacteria; phylum Actinomycetota; class Actinomycetes; order Mycobacteriales; family Pseudonocardiaceae; genus Actinomycetospora. The sequence goes on along the minus strand of JAVXWR010000777.1, from coordinate 1,212 downwards.
CGCCCCGTCGACCGGCGGCACCTACCTGGTCATCTGTGCGTCCTCGACGCACCAGCCCAAGGCCTCCCTCGTCGCCGTGTCCGACCGCCCGATGCGCCACGACGTCGCGCTCGCCGGCGGCGGCGCGAGCCTCGAGGGCACCGTCGGGACCGGGCACGAGCACGGGCTCACCGGCACCGCGGACGTGGTCCTCACGCTCACCGACGTCCGCGGCACCGTCGTCGCCGTCGCCCGCTCGAACGCCGAGGGCGCGTACCGCTTCGCCGACCTCGACGAGGGCTCCTACACCCTCACCGCGGCCGCCCCGGACATCACGCCGGTCGCCGAGACCGTCCAGATCCCGGCCGACGGCCGCGTGACGCGCGACATCGAGCTGGCCACGCAGCTGCGCCTCACCGGCGTCGTGCGCTCCGCCTCGGGCGGCCGCCCGGTCGGGGAGGCCCTGGCCACGCTCGTGGGCTCGGACGGCAACGTCGTCGGCGCCGCGGTGACCGGTGACGACGGGACGTTCACCTTCCCCGAGGTCGCCCCCGGCACCTACACCATCACCGCGAGCGGTTACGCCCCCGTCGCCAGCGAGATCGAGGTCGGCGCGGGTCAGCCCTCCGAGGTGACCCTCACGCTCACCCCGCCCGCCCTCGGCCCGGCGGACGGCTCCGCCGCCGGCTACGCCGACGACCGCGACTGGTCCCACGACTTCGGCGCCGAGGATTTCGGCAGCGACGCGGTCCCGGCCGGCGCCTCCACCAACGGGCACAACGGCCGCCACGCGTCCGGCACCCCGGGAGAGCACCCCGCCCCCGGCGACCTCGGCTACGACGCCGACGGCGGGCGCCGATGACGGCGACGCAGCGCGGGCTCCAGCGCGTCACCGGCACGGCCGTCACCAGTGACGGCTGGCCGGTGCCGTTCGCGGTCGTCACGGTCATCGACGCCGCCGGTCAGCAGATCGGCGGCGCCCCGGTGGCCGACGACGGGCGCTTCGCCATCGGCGACCTGCCCGCCGGGCCGTGCACCGTCATCACCTCCGCCGTCGGGCACACGCCGGCCGCCCGGCCCGTCGGCGGTCCGGCGGACGGCGACCTCGGCCGGGTCGTGCTGACGCGCACCGGCGCGCTCGAGCTGCCCGTGCCGGGCCGGTGGGACATCGACCCGGTGCACTCGCGCATCTCGGCCTCGGCGTTCCACCTCGGCATCACGAAGGTCCACGGC
>JAVXWR010000770.1:0-3786 GCA_032230725.1 Actinomycetota bacterium | reverse complement strand
CCCGGCGGTCGGTCAGTTCCTGGCCCAGTTGATCACGGGGTGACGCGGTGCAGATCCGCACCGACGACGACGTGTACCGGGTCGACGCCGTCTGGCTCGGCCCGCCCCGGGCGACGTTCCCCTGGCGCGCCCGCTACTCCAGCTACGGCGTCGGGCTGATCGTCATGATCGCCGTGATGTTCCTCCAGCGGCGCCTCGGCATCCCCATCGGCTTCTTCTCCGTGGCGTGGGCGCTGCTGATCACGGTGGTCGTGGTCCGCTTCGTCGCCAAGCGCATCGACGAGGACCGCCCGCTGCTCGAGTGGCTCACCCTGTTCGTGCACGAGCTCCGCGGCCCGCGCCGGCGCACCCGCGGCGAGGGCAGCACCGTCGGCACCGGCCACGTCCAGATCGGCCCGGCCCGGCCCCGCCGGGCGCTGCCCGCCGGCCGGACCGACCCGCACGGCGCGCTGGCCGTGCCCGATCGCTCCGTCCGCCGCTCCGACGCCCGGACGACGTCGACGGACGAGCCCGAGACCCGGCGACCCCGACGGCGTGCCGGCCGGTCGTGGACGACGCGCGGCGGCGGGTCCGCGCCGCCCCCGCCACGGACCCCGACCGCCCCGACCGGTGCGACACCCGTCGACGGGCTCGGAGAGGCCGACGGCGGTGTGCTGCGCGTGCCCGCGAAGCGCGCCGACCGGCCGGGTGCATCCCGCCCCCGACGTCCCCGGGCCCGCCCGGCCACCGCCGCCCGGCGCTACGGCCCGGGCGCGGCGACGGCCGAGCCCGGCGCGCCACTCGACGAGGGGGGCGACGATGCTTCGCCGGCGCGGCCCTGAGATCGGCCGGGGACGCGGCTCGCCCTGGCCGGAGGCCCGGGAGCCCGAGCCGGACGCACCCGCGGGCTGGGGTTCCCACCCGGGCTGGTCCCCGTCCACCCCGGCCGAGGTCGTCCCCGTCGGGCGCCCGGCCGGGTCCGACGACGACGACACCGGCACGTCCGACGACACCGGCACGTCCGCTGACGACGACCTGCTGGACACCTTCGGCGACGCCCTCGAACCCGCCGAGCCGACCCGGCCCGACGAGGCCCGTCCCGACCGGGCCCGGCCCGACGACGCCCGCCCCGGCGGGCTGCGCACCGGCCCGTCGCGCCGGCGTCGCGGCCGCGCGCTCTCCGGGGCGTCGGCGACCCCCTCCTACCGCTCGGCCATCGCGCTGCGCTCGATCGACGGCAACATCGCGCGCACCGCCTCGACGGTCACCGCCTGGTACCGCCTCGCCCCGCAGGCCTGGAGCTTCCGCTCGGACTCCCAGCGCGAGGCGCTCATCCGCCGCATCGCCAACCAGCTCGGCGAGCTGCAGGGCCGCTGGTGCCATCTGCGGGTGACCTCCCGCCCGTTCCCGGTCGCGCGCTGGGCGGAGGCCTTCGATCGCAACGCCCCCGGCCGCCTGCCCGACGTCGGCGGCGCGCTGGGCTGGGAGGACTTCCTCACCGGCGAGCAGCACCACCTCATGGGGCTGTCGATGGCCGACAAGGAGGTGTTCCTCGGCGTCGAGGTCTCCGGGCGCTCCGTCGTGGACCGCTGGCTGGAGTCGGCGTCGCCACTGCTGCACCGCATGGTGCCCTCGGCCGCGAGCGCCGAGCTCACCGCGCTGGAGACCGAGATCGCGCACGTCGACGCGCTGGTCTCCGGGCCCGGGCTCGACGGGGAGCCGTGCACCGCGGAGGACATGGCCTGGCTGATGCACCGCTCCTGCGCGCTGGGCCTGCCCGCGCCGCGCTCGGTGCACGCCGAGACCGACGTGGGCTGGGAGAACGAGGACCTCGCCGCGTTCACCGACGGCGTCGCGATGTACCAGGAGCCCTACGCGCCCACGGTCACCGTGCAGGGCCGGAACGGACTGCAACCGGTCTCGCGGCACGTCGCGGTGCTCTCGGTCGGGCTGATGGACTCGCTGCGCATCCCCGAGGCCGACGACCCCTGGATGCAGCGCAGCGACCGGCTCCCGTTCCCCGTCGAGTGGTCGGCGCGGATCTACGTCCGACGCCCCGAGGAGGTCTCGGGCGAGCTACAGCGCCAGATGGGGAAGGTGCGCAGCCAGATCCGGCACTACACCCACGACCACGACCTCGACCCGCCGATGTCACTGGAGCGCCAGGCCGACCGGGTGCTCCAGATCGAGGACGAGCTCTCCGGGGGGCTCACCCAGCTCAACACGCGGGTCTACGGCTGGTGGCGCGTCGCGGTGGCCGGGCGCGACGAGTCCGAGGCCCTCACCCGCGCCCAGCAGGTGCTCGACCTCTACCGCCCGCGGGTCGCACTCGAGCACCCCGAGGCCCAGTACGCCTACGCGCGCGAGTTCATCCCGGGCGAGCCGCTCGCCTCCACCGCCTACCGGCGCCGCGGGTCGGTGACCTGGGTGGCGGCCGGGGTGCCGGCCGCGTCGGCGAGCGTGGGCGACCGGCGCGGGGTGCTCCTCGGCGAGACCTGCACCGCGACCCGTCGTCCGGTCGCGTGGGACCCGTGGATGGCCCAGGAGGTCCGGCGGGCGTCGGGCCTCACAGCGGTCGTCGGGGGCCTGGGCTCCGGGAAGTCCTTCCTCACCGGGCTGATGGTCTACAAGACGCTGCGGGCCGGGGCGCGCTGGACGGTGCTCGACCCGTCCGGCCCGCTCGCCGCGCTCACCCGCCTGCCCGAGCTGGCCCCGTTCTCCCGCCACATCCACCTGCTCGGCGCCGACCCCGGCATCCTCAACCCCTACCGCGTGGTCGCCGAGCCCCGCCGCGACCACTTCCTCGACGAGCCCGACCCGGAGAAGGCGTGGCGCCGGGAACGCTCGCTCGCCGCGGCCACCCGTCGGCGGCTCGTCCTCGACGTCCTCACCGGCCTGCTGCCCTACGACGTGGCGCGCATGCCCCACACCCGGATCGTCCTGCTGCGCGCGGTCCGCGAGGTCGGCGGCGGGCAGCACCGGGATCCGGGCCAGGTCATCGCCACGCTGCGCCGGCACGCGCGCGAGAGCGAGGAGCACGCCGACGTCGTCGCCGACTTCCTCGAGGAGCGGCGCGAGCTGCCCCAGGCCGCGCTGCTCTTCCCCGAGCACACCGTGGACCCGGCCGACCCGCGCGGCCCCGACGACAGGGCGGGCGGAGGAGCGACCGGGGACCCGTCGATCCTCGACGAGGAGGACTACCGGCTCACGGTGCTGACGATGCAGGGGATGACCCTGCCGCGCCCGGGCAGCCCCCGCGAGGAGTGGACCGACGGCGAGTCGCTGGCCGTCGAGCTGCTCAACCTCGCCTCGTGGCTGACCCAGCGCACCGTGTACACCGCCGACCGGGACCTGCGGAAGGGCGTCGCGCTCGACGAGACGCACTTCCTGTCCCAGATCCCCACCGGCAAGGTCCTCATCGACCGGCTGGCCCGCGACTCCCGCAAGTTCAACGTCCGCGCGCTGTTCGCCTCGCAGCTCGCCGGCGACCTGCTGCGCGTGCCCGGCTTCGCCTCGCTGGTCGACGCGGTGTTCGTCGGGCGCACCGACGACGCCGAGGCGCAGGCCGAGGCGCTGCGGCTGCTGCGGGTCCCCACCGACGTCGGCTACGAGGAGATGCTCGGGACGCTCTCGCCGCGCCCCACCGCCTCCCGCTCGCTCGGCGACCACGACGACGACCCGGACGACACCCCGCGCCAGTTCGTCTTCTCCGACGGCCACGGCGGCGTCGAGAAGATCCGCGTCGACCTCGAGGGCCCGCACCTGACGCACCTGCGCGAGGCGCTCGACACCAACCCCGACGCGCGC
>JAVXWR010000762.1:0-3692 GCA_032230725.1 Actinomycetota bacterium | reverse complement strand
TGGCTCGCGGCGAGCTCCGCGCCCGCCGGTGCGAGGTGACCGCACCGGTCGCGAGCAGAGCCGCCTGCTGAGCGCGGGGTAGCCCCGTGTGGCGATGGCGTCCCATGATCGTGTGCGCGGCCCCCAGGGTGCCGGTCGGCGTCCTGTTCAGCGTTGCCGAGCCGATGGGCATCCGAAACCGTCTGGCCCGAGCTTGGTGCGCCCGTACTAACCGATTGGGACACCTGCGGCCCCCGGCGACGCACGAACGCCCGGCCCCACGGGGTGGGGCCGGGCGTCGGCGACGGGCGGGGGTCAGTTCTTCGAGTCTCCCTTCGTGGTGTCCTTCGAGCTGCTCGCGCCGGAGTCGGTCTTCGTGGAGTCGGAGCCCTTCGAGTCGGTCGAGGTCGAGGTCGAGGTCGAGGTCGAATCGGTGCCTGCGGTGCTCGTCGAGGCCTTCGGGTCCTCCTTCGGGTCGGTGGAGTCGGCGGAGCCGGTCGGGAGCTTGCAGGGGGCCGCGGCGTCGGTCACGACGTTCGGGCAGGCCTGCGTGACGGGAGCCGGCTGCTGTCCGTCGGTCCCGGCCGGGACCTTCGGGTCGGCGGTCGAGGCCTTCTCGCCCCCGTTGGGCTGCACGGTCTCGTGGTTCGGGAGCTTCACCGGCGTCCGCGCGGTGGAGCCGTCCGGGTTGAGGATGCTGCCGTCGGGCGTGGTGATCGAGCCGTCCGGGTTGACCTTGTTGGGGGGCTCGGCCGTGAACTTCGAGACGAACGAGCCGTCCTTGCCCCAGACGTCGACCTGGTTGCCGCTGATCACGGTCGCGGTGCCGTCGTAGTTGCGGATGACCGTCGGCTGCGGGGCCAGGGGGAGGTTGTTCCCGTCGACCGCGACGCCGTCGGCGCGGACGGTGAAGCCCGGCACCGTGGTGGTGCCACCGACGGGGAGCTGGATGGTCTGCGGCGGGATGACGATGGCGGTGCGCTCGGTGCCGTCCGGGTTGAACGTCTTCCCGTCGACCGTGACCGATCCGTCGGGGTTCCGGACGCCGCCCGCCGGGAGCGGGGCCTTCGGGGGGAGGACGGTACCGTCGGCCGTGATGATGCGGCCGTCGGACAGGAGCACCGACCCGTCGTAGTTGTAGTGCGCGGACACCGGATTCGGGCCGGGGTGCGGCTTCGGGTCGCGCGGGGTCGGCACGACGACCGTGCCGCTGTCGTCGACGGTGGTGAACCGGAACTCGGTCATCGCCTGCGCGGTCGGGGTGACGGTGACCGCGCCGGGCGCCGGGTCGCCGGCCGTGAGCGGGTTGCCGTTGAAGCACTTCACGGTGGGCTCGCCGTAGCTGTTGACCAGCACCGCGGTGCCGGGGGCGAGGACGGCGGGCTGCTCGACGAAGGCGCCGTCGGCGTACGGGTGGTCGGTGACCGAGGTGTTCGCCCGCAGCACGACCGGCGAGAGGCTGTCGACGAAGGCCGGGACGTCGCCGGAACCGAGCCCGAAGACGCCCCCGAAGGCGGCGAGCTCGGCCGGATCGGCCCGGAGCTGGGACAGGAAGTCGGCGGTGTTGCACGAGGGCGGGGTGGTGGCGGCGTAGAGGCCGGTGGTGTCACCGGACTGCGGGCCGGTCGCGGCGACGGTGGCTACCTGCGGAGCGTCGGTGCCGAACGGGTTCGTGGTGGGGTCGGCCCCGGCGAACGACGTGGTCTGCACCGCGGCGTCGCCGGCCGACCCGGAGAGCGCGAACCAGGTCCCGGCCCCACCCGCGACCAGGCCGGCGGCGACGAGCCCGGCGAGGAGCTTCGCGGCGAGCGGCCGGCGGGAGCGGGAGGGCCGCGGCGGGGGCGGCACCGGGCCCGGAACGCCCTGACCGGCGAACTGCTGACCGGAGTACGGGGGACGGGCCGAGGGGACGACGCGGGGGTCGAAGGTCATGGCGCTGGCTCCTCGGCGGGGCTCCGCGGGCCGCCGTCCGGCCCGCTCGGTGTGGAGAGAAGCCTGTCGCGATCGGGGCGCCGCAACGATCGTGTGCACCCCCGGGCGGCGCGGGGAGAACCCGCCGACCCACCGGGGTTCTCCCTACCGGGATGCTCTCGACCGCCGCCGCTCAGCGCGCCTACCGTCGAGTCGCGGGCCGACGAGGGTCACGTGTGCGCTCCGAAGGTGCTCGACGTGACGGCGACCGGTCGGCCGGCTCAGAGCTTCGCCTCCGGGCGGGTCGGCTCGAAGAGCTCGACGGGGTTGCCCGAGGGATCCTCGAGCAGGATCTGCTTGCCGCCCACGCCGGTCACGACGTCGTTGCGGAACCGGGCGCCCGCCCGGCGGAGACCCTCGACGACGCCCTCGAGGTCGGCCACCTCGAGGGCGAACCGGTTCCATCCCCCGGGCTGCGGTCTCGTCCCGTCCGGCATCGCCTGCCCGCCGCCGGGTCCGCCATCGGGAGCTGAGAGGACGAGGCGCAGATCGCCCCGCGAGAGCATCGCGAAAGTCGGGGCAGGATGCATGTCCTCGACGAAGCCGAGCTGCTGGCAGTAGAACGAGATCGCCGCGTCGACGTCGTCGACGATGTACCGCACGCTCACCGTGGCCATGCCCCGGGATGCTCCTCCAGGCCTGCCGCCAAGCGATACCGGCTCACGGGACGACGTCCGCTGCTCGGGTGACGGATCAGGAGGGAGCGCGGACGCCGGCGAGCACGTGGTCGACGACGGCGCCGGGCATGTCCGCCGGCATCGCCCGGTGCGCGACGAGCCGGCGGTAGAAGAACGGGGCGGCGAGCAGGTCGACGACGAGCTCCACGTCGACGTCCCCGACCAGCTCGCCCCGCCCACGGGCCGCGTCGAGCAACCGCACCAACGGCTCGCGACGTCGGCGGGTCAGCTCCGCGTGCATCTCCCCGAGCGCGGGGTCGCGCTCCGCGGCGTCGGTGAACGCGGCCATGAGCTTCGGGAAGGGCGACCCGGCGAGCGCGGACGCGAACGCCGTGAGCAGGCCGACCAGGTCGGCACGCAGATCCCCGGTGTCGACGTCGGGGAACGGCCGGAACTCGGCGTCCATCGCGTCCACGAGCAGCGCCGACGGCGACGGCCAGTGCCGGTAGACGGTCGCCTTGCTCGCGCCGGCCCGGCGGGCGACCGACTCGATGGTGAAGCCCGGCATGCCCTCGTCGGCCAGGACCTCGAGCGCGGCCCGCAGCACCCGGCGTCGGGCGTGCTCCCCGCGCCCGAGCGCCGTGCGAGCAGTCTCGGTCACCCGGTTCCCTCCCCGTCATCGAACCGCTAGCGTATCGATGGTCCCCAACGAAACGTACTCGTATCGATAGACCGGAGCTCACGATGACGACTCCCCGGGCCAGCACGCTGCCCGCCCAGGCCGCGGTCAACCGGATCGTCCGCGCCCTCCTCCGCGTGCCGCTGCTGAACCGGGTGGTCGGCGGGCGGCTGATCGTCATCGAGGTCGTCGGGCGCCGCAGCGGCACGCGCTACGAGGTCCCGGTGGCCTACACCCGCGACGGCCCGGACCTCCTGGTCGGCACGCCGTTCGCCTGGGGCCGCAACCTGCGCTCGGGCGAGCCCGTGACGATCCTGCTGCAGGGACGGCGGCGCAGCGCCGCGGTCACCGCGATCACCGACGAGCCCGGCGTCACCGAGGCGTACGCGACGATGGCGCGCGACAACGCCCAGTTCGCGGGGTTCATCCAGATCAGCCTCGACGAG
>JAVXWR010000751.1:0-7384 GCA_032230725.1 Actinomycetota bacterium | reverse complement strand
GCGCGCGTGCCGGATCGCGGCGGCGGGCAGCAGCACGACCTGGCCGCCGTCGGTGAGGGCGAGGACGCGGACCCGCGGGTCCGGGGCGCCCACGTCGCGGGACGCCGGCCCGGCCGGCGCCGTCGCGTCGCCGGGCGGCGCGGCGAGAACGCGTTCGCGGTCGCGGTCGCGAGCCGCGGACGCCCGGAGCACGCGGGCGAGCGGGCGGGTCTCGACGAGCAGGTCGACGGGCCGCACGGGGACGAGGTCCTTCCACGCCGAGACGGTCAGCGTGGCCAGCGGCGTCCCGGTGTCCGCGTCGCAGAGCGCCAGCGAGGTGCAGCTCCAGTCGTGCAGCGCGGAGTTCCAGTGCTCGGGGCCGCAGACGCCGACAGCGCGCCGCGCCACGAGGGCGGTGCCGATGGCGTTGGTCCCCGCGGTCGTCTCGGCCCACCGGGACGTGGGGACGAGCCCGGTGTCGCGGGCCCGGCGCCCGGAGGGGCCGCTCCCCCGCGAGGTGACCAGGCAGCCGCGGCCGTCGGTCACCGTCGCGAGGCAGTCGCCGTGCCGCGCGGTGAGCGAGGCGGCGAGGCCACCGAGCTCGGCGAACAGCGTCGCGTGCGCCGGGCCGTACAGCGCGTCGTCCTCGGTCGCGCCCGACGGGACACGGCGCGGGTCGAGCCGGTACACGTCCCGGCACCGCTGCCAGGACGTCGCGATGCCCAGCGGGACGCCCTCGGGGTGCTCGTCGCCGGCGGCGAACCGTTCCCAGGCGGCGTAGGTGCGGGCGTGCGACCTCGACCACGGCGCCCGACGGGTCATCGCCGGTCGACCTCGGTGACCGTCCCGAAGCCCTCCATGCTGCGGGTGAACGGGAGCCCGACGCCGTCGACGAAGAGGTCGGGCGAGAAGGACGGGTCGGCCATGACGCCCCAGGCCCGGCGGCGCTGCATCGCCAGGTTCCCGGCGTCGTAGAGCGGGAAGACCATCGACTCCCGGAAGTACTTCTCCATCGGGAACTTCCGGTCCAGGGCGTTGACCCCGACGATGCGCATGCAGTCGGTGACGACGCCCTGCATGGCCTCGCCGCAGAAGGTCTTGTTCATGCCTCCCAGGGCGTGGCCCTCGCCGGGGTGGCGGTCCATGTAGTGCGCGGCCTTCCAGGACAGGTACCGGCCGGCCTCGATCTTCGCGGCCACCTCGGTGAGCAGGTGCCCGACCGCCTGGTGCTGGATGATCGGGCCGGACCCCGCCCCGGTGTAGGTCTTCGCCCACTTAAGGGCGAACTCGTAGGCCCCCCGCGCGACCGCGACGGCGGCGATGCTCGCGATCGGCGCGGACCACGTGAAGGTGCGGTTGATCAGCAGGTCGCCGTCGCCGCGGGCCAGGAGGTTCTCCTCGGGCACCCGGACGTTGCGGAAGGTCATCGTGACGTTCTGGCAGGTGCGGTGGGCCATCTTGTCGATGACCTCGTAGCGGACGCCGGGGGTGTCGCGCTCGACGAGGACCACGCTGAGCGCCTCCTTCCCGCCCTTGGTGCGGTCGGTGCGCACCACGCAGACGTTGACGTCGGCGCCCCGGAGGTCCCAGCCCCCGGCGTTGCACGGCCAGTGCTTCTCGCCGTTGAGCACGTACTCCCCGCACGTCCGGCGGTCGGCCACCAGCTGGATGCCGGCCTGGGGGCTGGGGTGGTCGAAGTTGGCGGTACCGCCGCGCTCGCTGACCACCCAGCCCGCGAGGAACTCCCCCGTGGTGTCGGCCGCCGCCCGCGGCCGCCAGGTGTCACGCTGCTCGTCGGTGCCGTACCAGAGCACCGGCAGCATCCCGGCGGCGAACCTGCTGCCCGGCGCCGAGGGCAACGGCGACCTGGTCATCAACCGGAACTTCGCGTGGTCGGGCCCGGTCGCCGCGATCGCCGCCGTCGGCATGGCCCGCGCGGCCTACGAGATGGCCCTCGACTTCGCGAAGGGCAACACGGCCGGCGCGCTCAAGCCGATCATCGGGTTCCAGAACGTCGGCTACGTCCTCGGCGACGTCGCTTCCAAGATCGAGATGGGCCGCTACTTCTCGTGGCGGGCGGCGGACTACCTCGACAAGCACGACCAGCACGCCGAGCTCGTCGGTGCGATGAACAAGATCCAGGTCACCGAGCTGATGTTCGACTGCGTCTACAAGTGCATGCAGATCGTCGGGGTGAACAGCCTGGAGACCAAGAACGGCTTCGGCAAGATCCTTCGCGAGGCCGCCGTCCTGCCGATCTACGACGGCGGCAACATGGGCATGCAGCGCCGCCGCGTGCACGGTCTGCTCGCCGACCCGATGTTCAACCCCCGGGCGATCATGGAGGACGACTACGTGAAGTTCGAGAAGCACCACGAGGGGATCGACACCATCGCGAGCTGACCCCCGCCCGGCCCGGCCCCGTCCCCCGACGCGGCCGGGCCGGCACCACGGGTCCGGCTCCGCGTGGGGAGGTCACGGCACGTCGGAGCCGCGGTCCTGGACGCTGCGGGCCAGGGTGGCACCCGAGGCGAGGTGGGCGAGGACGGGGTCGAGCCGGCTCGCACCCGACTCCGTCGTGCCGGCCTCGTCGTCGACCGAGCGGAGCAGGCCGATCAGGGCGTCCAGGACGGAGGCGACCGCACCGGCGATGTCCGGGCGCTCGGCGTCGGGGAGCCGGCCGTCGGCACCGCTCGAGTCCCGTCCGGCGCCGAGCGCGGACGCCGCCTCGCGCAGCGCGGTGATCGCCGTGGCGTGGCTGTCGGTCATGGCCGAGCAGTGTGCCCGGGCGCGTCCGACCGCGCGATCTCGCCGCTGTCGGCCCCTGCGGGCCGGACCCGGCCGGCGACACGGCACCGCGTTCGCCCGCTCGCCGGGAAGCGACACGGCCCCGCTCCCACCGCACCCGAGGGCGCCACCGGAAGCGGGGCCGGACCTCCGGCTGCGCTGTTGAACCGAACCTACGACGGGTGTCCATCGGCCGGTCCGCCTCCCAGCACCGCGCCGGCGGGCACGTGTGCCCGACGGCGAGGCGGCGCGAAACCGCCGACCGGGTCCGCCTCGCGGATCGGGGCGGCGGGCCGAGCAGGGCCGAGGTCGACTCAGGACGGCCGGGCCTTCGCGGCGCCCGCGTTCTCGGTGAGCCACCGGGCGACGGCGGTCAGCGTCATGTTGGTGTCCTGGGAGGACTTCACCAGCATCTGGAACGGCGAGGATGCCCTTGGCTCGCCCGATCAGGTCGCGGCTGTCGATCGCACGCCGGAGGTGGCGCGCCTGCTCGGATCCGTAGACCAGCAGGGCGGCCTGGATGCCGAAGAGCCCGGCCAGGGCGCGGGCGTGCTTCGCAGGCGTGCGCCGGCCACCCTCCTCGGCGTCGACTCCTGACGGCGGTGCCGGTCGCCACGGGCGACGACGCGGTGTCAGCCGAGGAGACTCCGCAGCATCGCCTCGGTCGCCGCGTCGAGGTCGAGGGGCGCGGTGCGCCGGCGCGTGCTCTCCTCGTGCAGCGCCCGTTCCTCGTCGAGGTCGAGGTCGACGACGGGAGCGGTGGCGGCGCGCCATTCCGGGACGCGGGTCGCGTCGCCCGTCGACGACGCCGCGCGCACCGACTCGAGCAGCGGCGTCGGCCGCGGGTCGCCTGCACCGCACACCACCTCGTCGGCGAGCCGGACCACCGACACCCCGAGCGCGCGGGCGTCGGCGCGCAACGCCGCGGTGGCCTCGGCGATGGTGAGGCCGTGGCGCGCCGAGAGGATACCCTCGGCCCGGGCGATCACGACCCGGTCGAGTTCGGCGTCCTGGTCCAGGGCGTACGCGGTCATCGTCGTCCCTCCACTGGTGCACCCTCGGCTCTCCGAGGATCGCTACCGGCGGGGACTCGGCCGATGGGTCCAGGGTGGACCATCCGGGCCGTGATCGTCCAGCGCGGGATCGGGCGATCGACTCCTTCAGCCGACCGGCCCAACGCCGGCGTCGGAGAACTCACCTCCGCACGCCGCAGCGAGCTCCGTCCCGAACATCGCGGCCGGGGTCGTGGCGCCCGGGGCACCCTCGCCGTCCACGAGTCGCCGGGCGATCTCGGCGGGCACACCGCCGGTGAACTCCTGGGCGTCCCCGAGGCGCAACCAGCCCTCGCGGACCCGGCCGTCCGCCCACCGCGCGGACGCGTGGGCCCAGGAGTGCGCGCGCGGACGCGCCCGCTCGGAGAACCGGACGCCGGCGAGCCGGCGGATCGCGAACCGTCGTACCCGACCGCTGCGCAGCAGCACCGACGCCACCGGGATCACCGCCCGGACCCAGGGCGACGACGGCACCTCGCTCGAGCCGGCGACCACGTTCGGCGCCCCGCTCACCCGCTGCGCCGCGATCAGGTCGCCGAAGGGGACGCTCACGGTCGTGACCTCGTCGCCGTCGGGCAGCCGCAGGCGCAGGAGGTCCCCGGCGAGCCGCACCGGCACGAGCCGGCCGTCGCGGTAGTGCCGGCCCGCCGCGCCACCCTCGAACCCCTCGAGCAGGGTCGCGGCGAGGGCCTCGCCCAGCGGGCCCTCCTCCAGCGCGAGCGACGGCACCGTGTCGACCCGGACGGACTCGGGTGCGGTCGCGTCCCGGCAGAGCCACAGCGCCACGCTCTCCGCGGCCGTCACCCCGAAGCCGGCGCCCGTGACGAGCGTCGACCCCGCCCGGCGGGCCTCGTCGTCGAGGGCGAGGAGCGTGCTCGCGGCGTCGACGTCGTTGGCCAGGTCGAGGTAGTGCGCACCCACGGCCAGGGCCGCCCGCGCGATCGGCTCCGCCGTGCGGGCGAACGGCCCCACGGTATTGACGACCACCGCGGGCCCGTCCCGCCGGATCGCCGCCGCCATCTCGTCGACGGTGCCCGCCCGGACGGTGCGTGCCCCGTCCGCCGCCGCGATCAGCCGGGCCTGGTCCCGGCCGACGAGAACCGGCTCGAGGTCGCGGGCGCGCAGCGCCGCCGCGATCGCCCGGCCGCTGCGACCGGTCCCGCCGAGGACCCAGACCTCACTCATGATGACAGTCCATGACATCACCCTAGAGCGGACGACCCGTTCGGTCGACCGGGCGACCTGGCCGGGGCGACACGTCCCGCCCGGCGATCACCCCGGATCGAGCGATCCGTCGAGCACGGCTCGGGCGACGAGGGTCAAGGTCTGCCGGTTGCTCCTGGCGTGGCTGCGGAGCCGGGCGAAGGCGGCCCCGAGCTCCAGGTCGTGGCGTTCGGCGAGGACGCCCTTCGCCTGCTCGATGGCGATCCGGCTCTCGAGCGCCTGCTTCAGCTGCCAATTGACGGTCTCGACGTCGCGGTGGGCCCGACTGTGGAGGATGCCGAGGGCGGCCGCCGTGGCCAGCGAGGAGGCGATCCGCTCGTCGGAGGGCAGCATGGGTCCTGGCCGGTTGCGGAAGAGGTTGAGGCCGCCCACGACCTCGCCCCGCAGGGCGACCGGCTCCGCGTGCGCGGCGCGGAAGCCCTCGGCACGGGCCTCCGCGACGAACACGGGCCAGCGTCCGGCGTCCTGATCCAGGTCCGTGGAGGACACCGCCCGGACCGTGTGCACGGCGTCGAAACACGGACCCTCGCGGGCCATGATCTGCAGCCGTTCGAGGTTCTCGCTGCCGTCGTGGGTCGCGGCGACCGGGATCAGCCGGCCTGCCTCGTCGACCAGCAGCATCCCGGCCGCGTCCACGTCGAGGAGCTCGGAGCACGCCGTGGTGAGTGTGTAGAGCATGTCGGCGACGTCGAAGTCGTCGCGCAACGTGTCGGTCAGCGCGACCACGACCTCGGCGACCAGCTCGTCCCGCGACGCCTTCACGGACCGGAGTATGCGCCGAAACGCGGCTTCACCGGCACCGGGAACCTCCCGGCGCGCTCGCGCCTACAGCCCTCGCGGACTGCGACGGAGAACCGGCGCCTGCGTCGCCCAGTTCGCAACCACGGCCAGGGCTGCCGCGTGCACCGATACCCCCGTCGCCACGGCTTCGTCCCTCAGCGCCACTGACGCCTCGCCGACGCCCAGCCCGTACAGCTCGGTCAACAAGACCTGAGCGCGATCGACCTCACGATCGACCTGCATCGTGTACTCACTCCGCCTGAGTCCGAGCATGGAGCCCCCACCAGTTCGGCCCGGCTTCCGTCTCGTGCGGAAGCGGCTGCCGACGGGGTCCGGGTCGGAGACGGCAACTGTTCCCGACGGCCGGCCCCCGCGTCCACCCCCACGCGTGATCGGCGCATCGCCTCGGCCCCGCGGCTCACTCGGTGACCACGTTGCCGATGAAGGTGATCGTGTTCCCGTCGGGGTCGGCGAGCGGCAGGAGGCGAACCCCCCGCGGGGTGTCCCACGCGCCGCCGACGTCGAACCCTCGGTCCCGGACCGTCCGGCAGGTCTGATCGAAGTCGTCCACGGCGAAGTTCACCGCGGTCCCGCCCGCCCGTGGCGGGTCGACGAACACCGAGAGCCATCCGCCGTCGGTCACATGCCAGTCGGCGAGCGTCTCCATCGGCCGAGCCTCAGCGGGGCGGCCGAGCAGCTGCTCGTACCAGGTCGTGGCGCGATCGATGTCGCTGACGAATGCGACGGCGAGAACATGCGTGATCGTCATCAAGGACTTCCTGCACGGTTGTCGTTCCGTCGTCGGGAGCAATGCCTCCCGAACAGGGCGAACCCTAGACGTGGTGGTCCTAAAACACAACCAGTTGGTCTCTTCGTAGTCTCACCGGCAACGATGGTGGGGCAGGTCGGATTCGAACCGACGGCCTAACGGATTATCGTTGCTTCGTGCCCGACCGCTGCGGCTGGTCGCCGATGTGACCCCTGAGCTGCGGGAACTTCCTTGGAGGTTGTGCGGCTGGTTACGGGCCCGGCGGCGGCTCTTCGGGCGTTCCGTGGGAGAAAAGTGGGGTAACGGTCTTGGGTCAGCTCCAGCCGCGTGCTTCGGCGTAGAGGCTCAGGCGACGCCCCTCGCGACGAAGGACGGGCCACGTTCTGATCATCATGACGGGGAAGCGTCCCGCGAGCGCGCAGACCTGTCTATCCAACGCGAGCTGTCGACACGCGAGGTGTCAAACACTTCTAGCCGGCCAGAGCACCGCTCTCGCAACTTGATGAACGAGGCCGATCCTCTGCCAGGCGGCACCGGCTCGTGTAGGACACTGACCCACCCGTTCCTGCCTCGCCGTCGCGAGCGCTGCCAGCCCGTCCCGGACCGGACGTGCGCCAGATGTGCGCGGCCCGTCTGACGATCTTGTGCGCCGTCCATCGGCAAGCTGGACGGGCGACGGAGGTCCGGCGCTTACCTGGGGTCGAGCGATCCCTCGATGACGGCTTGGGCGACGCTGGTCAGGGTCCGCCTGTTGTCTCTGGCGTAGCTGCGGAGTCTCGTGAAGGCGGCCACG
>JAVXWR010000733.1:0-6111 GCA_032230725.1 Actinomycetota bacterium | reverse complement strand
AGTAGAGGTCGTTGACCTCCTTGCCGCCCATGGTCTCGATGCCGCGCATCTCGAGGCCCTCGACGTCGGTCGGGACGACGAACATCGTCAGCCCGTCGTGCTTCCCGCCCTGGGTGGAGGTCCGGGCCACCAGCAGGATGTGCGAGGCGATGTGGGCGTTCGAGCACCACGTCTTCTGGCCGTCGATCACCCAGCCGTCCTCGGTCTTGGTCGCCTTGCAGGTCAGGCCGCCGACGTCGGACCCGGCGCCCGGCTCGGACATCGAGATCGCCAGGACGTCGCCCCGGCAGACCCCGCCGAGCAGTTCCTGCTTCTGCGCCTCCGACCCGAACTTCTGGATCGCGGCCGCGGTGATGATCGTCGTGCCGAACCCGCCGATCGGCGCCTGCTGGTAGGCGGTCTCCTCGAGGAAGACGAGCAGGTCGGTCATCGACCCGTCCGCGCCGCCGTAGGCCTCCGGCAGCGCGATCCCGAGCCAGCCCAGGTCGGCCATCTTGCGGTAGACCTCGTCGCTGTGCGGGCCGTCGGCGGTCAGCCGGTCGCGGGCGGCCTTGTCCGGGATCTCGCGGCGCGCGAACTCGCCGATCGCGGTGGCGAGGGCGTTCTGCTCCTCGGTGAGCGTGACGGGCATGGGGGACTCCTTCTGGGCGAAGCCCATGTGAACGGATGTGGTCGCTCCCACGACCACATCCGTTCACATGGGCGCAGCCCCCTCGAGGTGGGCGAGCAACAGGTCACGTCCGTCGAGGACGTGGCGGGCCATGGCGTCGCGGGCGCGCTCGGCGTCGCCCGCGGCGCACGCGTCGAGCAGGGCGACGTGTGAGCGTCGGGTGGCCGAGCGCCATGCGGCGCTGGCGGTGTAGAAGCGCGGCGGCAGGTAGCGCTCCGCGCAGCCGGCCAGCCACGCGAGCTTGCGGGATCCGGCGACACGGTTCACCGCGGCGTGGAAGTCGTGCTCGGCGTGCGCGAGCGCGAGGCCGACCTCCTCGGTGTCCCCGCCGGTCCCGACGGCGGCCTCGCACGCCGCGACGAGCCGGCCGACCTCGGCCTCGTGCTCCCGCAGCGTCACCAGGTCCTCCAGGGCCGCCGCGGCCGCCGCCCGCGCCGCGAGCTCGCCGGTGAGGTGGGCCTGCGCGCCGAAGAGGTCCGCGAGGTCGCGCAGGTCCATCGGGGCGACGACGTACCCGCGACGGGGCAGCGCCCGCACCATGTCGTCCGCGCGCAGCGACTGCAGCGCCTCGCGCACCGGGGTCTGGCTCACCCCGAGCTCCTCGCCGAGCCGGTCCACCCGCAGGAAGGTTCCCGGGGCCAGCTCCCCGGAGAGGATCCGGTCGCGCAACAGCAGGGCCACGCGGTCGGGCAGCGCCACCGACTCGCCCAGCCGCCGCGACCCGCGTTCCGTCCCCGCCGACGCGACCATGGCGACACCGTATCCTATCGAATATAGGATCGTGGGCCCCGACCGCGACCTGACCGCCGGGAGGGCACCGTGCTGATCGACCCCGCCGATGAGGGGCGGCCCCGCCGGGCCGCCGACACGGTGAGCGGCGCCGTGGCCCTCGGGGCCACCGCGAACGTGATCATGCAGCTGGCGCGGCCCGGGGTCGGTTACGGCGTGGTGGAGAGCCGCGTCGACCGCGGCAACGTCATGATCCATCCGCTGCACCGCCTGCGGACGACGAGCACCTACCTGTCGGTGACCATGCTCGGCGGCGAGGGGGACGTCCGGGCCTACCGCCGCGCCGTCGGTCGCTCGCACGCCCAGGTCCGCTCGACGGAGTCCAGCCCGGTGGCCTACGACGCGTTCGACCGCGAGCTGCAGATGTGGGTGGCCGGCTGCCTCGTCCGTGCCTTCGAGGACACCTGGGCGTTGCTGCACGGGCGCCCCGGCGCGTGGCTGCCCGACGACGTGTACCGCGAGTGCGCGCTGCTGGGCACCGGCCTACAGGTCCGGCCCGAGCAGTGGCCCGCCGACCGCGCGGCGTTCGAACGCTGGTGGGACGGCCAACTCGAGCATGTCCACCTCGACGAGACGGTGCGGGCCTACCTCTGGGGCCTCGTCGACCAGGAGTTCCTCCCGGCACCGCTGCGGCCCGCACTCGCGCCGTCGAGCCGGTTCGTCACCGCCGGGTTCCTGCGCGAACCGTTCCGCTCGCTGATGGGCTTCGACTGGTCGGAGGCGGACCAGGAGCGCTTCGAGAAGACGATGCGGCGGATCGGCGCGGTCCTGCGTCGCGTACCCGGCACCGTGCGGAAGTTCCCGTACAACGCATTCCTCGCCGACGTGCGCGCCCGGCGCCGTCTCGGGATGCCGCTGGTCTGAGGCGGGGTCACGCTGGGCGGGTGCGGATCATCGCGATCGAGGAGCACGCGCTCCCGAAGGACCTGAACCTCCCCGGCGGGATGGGCTCGGCCATGCCGGGCCTCCTGGATCAGCTCGACGACCTCGGCGAGGGCCGCCTCGCGGTGATGGACACCGCCGGGGTGGACGTCCAGGTCCTCTCCGTGATGGGTCACGGCATCCAGGAGGCGGGCGCGGCGGGCGTCGCGCTCGCCCGGGCCGCGAACGACCGGCTCGCGGGGGCCGTCGCGGAGCACCCGGACCGCTTCTGCGCGTTCGCCACGCTGCCCCTCGGCGACCCGGCGGCCGCGGCCGAGGAACTGCGGCGCACGGTCGGCGACGCGGGCTTCGTCGGCGCTATGGTGTTCGGCCAGACCCACGGGCGGTTCCTCGACGACCCCGAGTTCGCGCCGGTCCTCGCCACCTGCGCCGAGCTGGGCGTGCCGGTCTACCTGCACCCCGCGCCGCCGCCGCCCGCCGTCGCCGAGATCTACTACGCGCGCCTGCCCGAGCGCGCGGGCGCCACGCTCGCGACCGCGGGCTGGGGCTGGCACGCCGAGACTGGCATGCACGTACTGCGCCTCGCGGTGACGGGCACGTTCGACGCGCACCCGGACCTGCGGATCGTCGTCGGGCACATGGGCGAGAACCTGCCCTTCTCGCTGGCGCGCGCCGACGAACGGCTCGGCTCCTCCACCACGGGCGATCGCCCGGTGATGCGCACCGTCCTCGATCAGGTCCTCATCACGACGGCGGGCTACACCACCGCGCCTCCGCTGGCGTGCGCGCTCGCGACGTTCGGCCCCGAGCGGATCCTCTTCTCGGTGGACCACCCCTTCGCCGACTCGGCGGAGGCGACGGCGTTCCTGGCCGACGCCCCGCTCGACGAGGCCGACCGGGAGCGGATCGCGCACGGGAACGCGGAGGCGCTGCTCGGGATCTGAGCGGGGCCCGGTGTTCGGGGAACGGCAGGCCGGTCAGCGCCCGGCCGACGCCGTGGTGCACGTCCGGCAGGCGCGCCGCTGCTCCTCGACGCCGTGCCCGTCCGCCCATACGCGGACGACCTCGACGCCCGGGGCGCGTCGCCGGGCCGGAACGGCGATGTCCCGGTGGTGGTGCACGGTCCCGTCGTGCAGGGCACGGCGGAGCGCCTCGACGGCGCGACGGACGGCCCCGATGTCCTCGGGCCCCACCGACGGGTGGCCCTCGACGACGGCTCGGGGCGCGTCGTGCCGGGGTCGGCCGGCCCCGGACGGTGCGGTCTGCGCCGGGACGGGTCGGGGGCGGCCGGGCTGGGCCGGAACTGCGGGCTCGGTGCGGGCCGGGGCGGTGTCGCGCGAGACGGTCACGTGTCCGGGGACGGCTGCCCGGCGGTCGATCTTGACCCCGCGCCCCACCCCACCCCGGGCGACCGGCCGGCCACCGCTCCCCCACGTGCCGAGTACGCCGCCACCACCCGTCACCCCGCGTGTCCCGCCCCGAGGGCCACCGGCCGGGCCTGCCGCCGCCCCGCCGAGGTCGCCGACCCGAACGGCCGATCACCACCGCGCTGGGCGACCACGGGCACGGGACCCCGACGCCACCCGATCGCGTGACGACCTACAGGTTCTGCCCCCCGTCGACCGTGATCGTCTGGCCCGTGATCGCCCGCGAGGTCACCAGCCCGACGACCGCCGCGGCGACGTCGTCGACCGTCGTCTCCCGCCCCACCATCGCCTTCGACGCGAGCGCCCGGCCCGCCTCCTCCTGCCCGGCCCACCAGCGGGTCAGGACGAGCCCCGGCCACACCTCGTTGACCCGCACGGGCGCGAGCGCGTTCGCCAGCGCCCGGGTCAGCCCCGACAGGGCCGCCTTGGACACCACGTAGGGCACCGACGAGCCCCGTCCGGAGGCCACCGACGCGCTCCCGACGTTGACCACGCACCCGTCGTCGGCGGCCCGCAGGTCGGCGGCCGCCGCCCGCGCGCAGTGCCACGCCGAGAGCGTGTTCAGCCGGAAGAGCCGCTCGAACACGTCGTCGTCGGCAGCCTCGAGGTCGTCGAGCGCGATGTGCTCGGTCCCGCCCGCGTTGTTGACCAGCACCGACACCGGCCCGAGGCGCCCCCGGACCTCCTCGACGAGACCGCGCACCGCCGCGTCGTCGGTCACGTCGGCCCGGAACGCCTCGGCCGTGCCGCCCCCGGCGCGGATCGCCTCGACGGTGGCGGCGGCGTCGTCCGCGGAGCGGCTGTACACGACCGCGACCGGGTGACCGCTCCCGTCCGGACCGCGCACCCCGGCCAGTGCCTCGGCGACCGCCCGCCCGATGCCGGTCCCGCCGCCCGTCACGAGGGCTGTCATGAGGGTCCTCCCGGGGTTGGTCGTCGACCGGCGGCGAAGATGGTGCCGTGCCCGCCCGCCCTGACGCCACTGCTGCCACAGACCCCGCCGGCCCCGTCCTCCGTATCCGCGAGCTGCGTCCCGACGACGTCCCCACCGTGGTGCGCTTCGTCCACGAGCTCGCCGAGTACGAGCGCGAGCCGGAGTCGTGCCTGCTCACCGCGGACCAGCTGCACGCCGCCCTCTTCTCCGACCACCCCGCGGTGTTCGGCCACGTCGCGGAGGTCGACGGGAGCGTCGCCGCGACGGCGCTGTGGTTCACCACGTTCTCGACGTGGACCGGGGTGCACGGCATGCACCTCGAGGACCTCTACGTCTCCCCGGCCCACCGCCGGCTCGGGCTCGCGCGGGCGCTGCTGGCCCGGCTCGCGGCGGTGTGCCTCGAGCGCGGGTGGGCCCGGCTGGAGTGGGCGGTGCTCGACTGGAACACCCCGGCGCTCGACTTCTACGCCACCCTGTCCTCGACCCCGCAGGACGGCTGGACCACCCACCGCGTGGACGCCGCAGCGCTGACCGACCTCGCGGCCCTCGACCGCTGAGCACGCCGGTCAGGTCGGCGGGCCGCTCTCGCGCAGGAAGACGACGGTGTTGTCCCGGTAGGACCGGGAGCTCGCGTCGAACGACCCGCTGCAGGTGATCAGGCGCAGCTCGGGGTCCGGGGTCCCGGCGTAGACCTCGCCGGTCGGGAACGCGTCCTTGGCGAACGAGCGCGTGGCGTAGACGGTGAAGGCCGCCGTGCGACCGTCCTCGCGGGTCACGGTCACCACGTCGCCCGGCGCGAGCGCGCCGAGGCGGTAGAACACCGACGGCCCGTTCTCCGCCGAGTCGATGTGCCCGACGATCACCGAAGGACCCTGCTGCCCGGGCGTGACCGAGTAGCGGTACCAGGCGGCGAGGTCGTAGAGGGGGCCCTTGGCGGGGACCTCCATCGTGCGGTCGGGGTTCAGCCCGACCGAGGCCACCCGCGAGTCGATCCCGAGCTTCCCGATGACGATGCGCGTCGGCGGTGACGCCGGTGGCCCGACGGGGGTCGTCGGTCGCGCGGGCGCGCCCGTCACGGGCGGCGGCGCGGGCAGCGACCCGGCGTCGTGCTCGGCCGGTGGGTGCTGCTGACCGAGCAGCGCGGCCACGATCGCGCCGATCCCGGCGAGCGCCAGCACTCCGGCGAGCGCGAGCAGCGCGCGACGTCGGGGTGCCGGGCGCGGGGGGGCGTCCGGCTCGCCGGGAGGGTCGGACGGCGCCGGCGTCCCGGCGCCGTCCGAGGGCGTTCCCAGGCGTCAGTCCTGCGTGCGACGACGACGGGTGGCCGCCATGGCCACACCACCGGCGAGCACGAGCGCGCCGCCGCCGACGGCGAACAGGTCCCCGTGCTCGACGCCCGACGTGCTGCC
>JAVXWR010000729.1:0-3486 GCA_032230725.1 Actinomycetota bacterium | reverse complement strand
TTCGCCGCGGGCGCGCTGCTGCTGCACCTGCCCGCGGCCCGCTCCTTCTTCGCGCCGCGATGAGCCCCCCCGACGAGGCGGCTGTCCGGTTCGCGGAGCCCGGCGCGCCGTGGTGGCCGGTCCTCATCGGGCCGGTCCTCGCGCTCGGCGGGGTGCTGCTCGACCGGATGGCCCCCGGCGGTGCGAACCCCCTGGCCTGGCTGGTGATCGGGCTGGTGCTGTTCCTGCCGATCGCCCTCATCGTCCGGGCCCGGCGCCGGTTCCTGCGGGTCCGGCTCACCCCCGACGTGCTCGTCCAGGGCGACGAGTCGGTGCCGACCGCGCGCATCGTCGGGGTCCGCCCGGCCGACGGCAGCGGTCGCTACGGCCTCCGGCCCTTCGGCGAGCACCCGACGGTGCCGCGCCACCTCGGCGTCGTCGTCGTGACCCTCGACGACGGTGCGCGACGCGCGGCCTGGGCCCGCGACGCCGAGGGGCTGCACGCCGCGCTGGCGACGCTGCTCACCGAGCGCGCCCCGTCACCCGCCGAGGGTCCGTGACCCGCCGCGCCGCCGTGACGGCCGTGGTCGCCGTGGCGCTGCTGGTCGTCGGGCTGGGGTGCGTGGCCCACGGGGTGGACACGACGCCGTCGACCGGCGGGCTGCTGGTGTCACCGGTGCCGCTCACCCGGGTGCTCGGCGCGTGGGTGGCCTCGGGTGTCGTGCTCGTGACCGCGGCGGTGCTGTGCGCGATCGACGTGGTCGCGCGGTGGCGGGGGGCCGGGTCGGAGCGAGCGGCCCGGCCGGGCGCGTAGCCGCAGCGAGAGTGCCGTTCGCTCCGCGGTGGGGCCGCGGGTCACGCTGGACGGCGGTCACACCGCGATGCCTGGGAGACTGGGCGGGTGAGCAGCGCCCCCACGACGGCAGCCGGGCCGGTCACCCGCTCGGCTGAGCTCTTCGCGCGTGCCGAGGCGATCGTGCCCGGTGGCGTCAACTCCCCGGTCCGCGCCTTCAGGTCGGTCGGCGGGACCCCGCGGTTCATGGCCTCGGGGCAGGGTGCGTGGCTCACCGACGTCGACGGCAACCGCTACGTCGACCTCGTCAGCTCGTGGGGCCCGATGATCCTCGGGCACGCGCACCCCGCCGTCGTCGAGGCCGTGCGCGACGCCGCCACCCGCGGCCTGAGCTTCGGCACGCCGACCGAGGGCGAGGTCGCGCTGGCCGAGGAGATCGTCCGGCGGGTGGAGCCCGTCGAGCAGGTGCGCCTGGTCAACTCCGGCACCGAGGCCACGATGAGCGCGATCCGGCTCGCACGGGGCTACACCGGCCGCAGCGTCGTCGTGAAGTTCGCCGGGTGCTACCACGGCCACGTGGACGCGCTGCTCGCCGAGGCGGGCAGCGGCGTCGCGACCTTCGCCCTCCCGTCGAGCCCCGGCATCACCGGCGCGCAGGCGGGAGACACCGTCGTGCTGCCCTACAACGACCTCGACGCCGTCGCGGCCGCGTTCGCCGAGCGCGGGCCCGAGATCGCCTGCGTGATCACCGAGGCCGCCGCCGGGAACATGGGCGCGGTCGCCCCCGACGACGGGTTCAACGCCGGGCTCAAGCGGCTGTGCGCGGCGCACGGCGCGCTGCTGGTGGTCGACGAGGTGATGACCGGGTTCCGGGTCTCGCCGTCGGGCTGGTACGGCCTCGAGGGCGTCGCAGGCGACCTGTACTGCTTCGGCAAGGTGATGTCCGGCGGGCTGCCCGCCGCGGCGTTCGGCGGCAGCGCCGAGATCATGGGTCACCTCGCGCCGGCGGGCCCGGTGTACCAGGCGGGCACGCTGGCCGGGAACCCGGTCGCGGTCGCGGCGGGTCTGACGACGCTGCAGCACGCGACCGACGACGTCTACGCGGCACTCGACGCGGGCGCGGACCGGCTGCACGGCCTGCTCACCGACGCGCTGTCCGGCGCGGGCGTCGAGCACACGGTCCAGCGCGCGGGTTCGCTCGTCTCGGTCCGGTTCGCCCCGGAGCCCGGCCGGAACTACGCCGACATGAAGGCCGCGCAGACGTGGCGGTTCCCGCCGTTCTTCCACGCCCTGCTCGATCGTGGCGTCTACTACCCGCCGAGCGTGTTCGAGGCGTGCTTCATCTCGGCGGCGCTCGACGACGACGCGTTCGGCGTCATCGCCGACGCGATGCCGGCCGCCGCCGCGGCCGCGGCCGCCGCGACCCCGCCGGAGCAGGTGTGACGGGCCCCGTCCGGACCGCGGTCCACCTCGTGCGCCACGGCGAGGTCCACAACCCCGACCACATCCTCTACGGCCGCCTCCCCGGCTTCGGGCTCTCGGAGACCGGCCGGACGCAGGCGCAGCGGGTCGCCGAGCACCTCGCGCCGGCCGACGTCACCGCCCTGTTCGTCTCGCCGATGCAGCGCGCGCAGGAGACCGCGGCGCCGATCGCGGAGAAGCTCGGCGTCGAGCCCGTCACCGAGGACCGGCTGATCGAGGCGGCCAACGGGTTCGAGGGCCAGCACGTCGGGGTCGGGGACGGGGCGCTGCGCCGGCCGGAGTTCTGGCCGCTGCTGCGCAACCCGTTCCGGCCCTCGTGGGGTGAGCCGTACCTCGAGATCGCCCACCGCATGCTCGGCGCGGCGCACCGGGCGCGGGCGGCCGCGGCGGGACACGAGGCGGTGTGCGTCTCGCACCAGCTCCCGATCTGGACGCTGCGACGCTTCCTCGCCGGGGAGCGGCTCTGGCACAACCCGGCCCAGCGGCAGTGCGCCCTCGGGTCGGTGACGACGCTGTTGTTCGACGACGAGTCGCTGGTCGACATCGCCTACACCGAGCCCTCGGGGACGTCGGACCCGTCGGCGACGGGCGCGTGAGACGGATTCTGGCGGCGCTCGCCGTCGTCGGGCTGGCCCTGCTGGCCGGGTGCTCGTCGGGCTCCTCCGACGACGGCGGGTTCCAGTTCGTCGCGCCGGGCGGGCAGACGCAGATCTCCTACCCGGAGGCGCAGCGCCGGCCGCTCGCCCCGATCGTGGGGGACTCGCTGCTCGCCGCGGGCCAGCAGCTGTCGAGTGCGCAGTCGCGGGGGCAGGTCGTCGTCGTGAACATCTGGGGCTCGTGGTGCGGGCCGTGCCGCGGGGAGGCGCCCGCGCTGGAGCAGGTCGCGGCCGCGTCGGCGCCGCGCGGGGTGACGTTCCTCGGCGTCGACGTGCGTGACGACCGCGACGCCGCCGCCGACTTCGTCCGCAGCCGCGGCATCACCTACCCGTCGATCTTCGACCCGCCCGGCCGGTCGCTGCTGGTGCTCAGCGGCTATCCGCGCAACGCGGTGCCCTCGACGATCGTGCTGGACCGGGCGCACCGGGTGGCGGCGGTCTTCCTCACCGCGGTGCTGGCGAGCGACCTGCAGCCCGTGGTGGACCGGGTCGCCGCGGAGCCGCCCCCGCCCGCGTGACGGCCGGCGCCGCCGTTCCGAGCGAAGGGCCCCTTCGGTCGAATAGACGGGCCACGGG
>JAVXWR010000721.1:0-3320 GCA_032230725.1 Actinomycetota bacterium | reverse complement strand
GCCGTGGCCGCGGTGCGCAAGTCGCTGGAGAAGCAGGTCGTCAAGGGCCGCCTGTCCGAGGAGGCCCGCGACGAGACGCTCGGGCGGATCTCGACGACCGTCGAGTTCTCCGGCCTGGCCGAGTGCGACATCGTCGTCGAGGCCATCGCCGAGGACCTCGAGGTCAAGCAGGCCGCGTTCTCGGCCCTCGACGAGGTCTGCAAGCCCGGGACGATCCTCGCGACGACGACCTCGTCGCTGCCGGTCGTGGAGTGCGCCGCCGCGACCTCCCGCCCCGAGGACGTCATCGGCATGCACTTCTTCAACCCGGCCGCGGTGATGCGCCTCGTCGAGATCGTCTCGCCGATCACGACGGCGCCCGAGGTCACGGCGACCGTGCGGGCGCTCTGCGCGAAGATCAAGAAGAACCCTGTGCTCTGCGGCGACCGCGCCGGTTTCATCGTCAACGCGCTGCTCTTCCCCTACCTCAACGACTCGGTGTCGATGCTCGAGGCGCACTACGCCACCGTCGACGACATCGACCTGGCCATGAAGAACGGCTGCGGCCTGCCCATGGGCCCGTTCGCGCTGCTCGACGTGGTCGGCCTCGACGTGTCGCTGGCGATCGAGCGCTCGCTCTACCAGGAGTTCCGCGTCCCGGGCTTCACCCCGGCCCCGCTGCTCGAGCACCTGGTGACCGCGGGCCGGCTCGGGCGCAAGACCAAGCACGGGTTCCACAACTACAGCTGAGGGCATGGCACGCCGCAACCGACGGGCAGCGGGCGGGGAACCCCGTCCGCTGTTCGGGGGCGCCCTGTCCTACGTCGAGCGCGCCGGCCGGCGGTGGGCGGTGCGCTCGATCAGCGGGTCCGCGGCGACGAAGACCTACCGCTGCCCGGGCTGCCAGCAGGAGGTCCGGCCCGGCTCGTCACACGTCGTGGCGTGGCCGGTCGACGGTCCCGACGCCGGGGGCGACGAGCGGCGCCACTGGCACACCGGGTGCTGGCGGCGCTGAGGTAACCGTCAGGAGGACGTCGCGGCGGCGCTGCGGGCGCCGTAGGTCGGACCGGAGGCGTCGCGCCCGCCGGCGTCGTGGCGCTCGGCGTCCGGGTGCACGTCGGCGCGGGTGGCGCCGCTGGGCTCGGTGGCGCGCATCGGGCCGGTCTCGTCGGACGCCTCCTCGGGGAAGGCGTCGAGACCGGGCAGGTCGGCCAGCGACTCGCGCAGGGCCGCGAGCTGGTTGCTCACGCGGGCACGCAGGCGACGGACCTCGGCGACCTCGTCGTCCGCCTCGCGGCGCCGGCGGGACGCCTCCGCGGCGGCATCGCGCAGCTGGGTCTGGGCCCGGTTGCGGGCGTCCGCCTCGCTGCGGGCGAGCACCCGCATGGACTCCGTGCGCCGCGACGCCATCGCGATCTCGAAGTCCTCCTCGATCTGCACCCGCCGCGCACGGGACTCCTCGTCGAGACGGCGGCGCTCGGCCTCCGCCTCGTCCCGGATGCGGGCGGCCTCGGCGCGAGCGGACTCCATCAGTGTCCGGTGCTCGTCCTCCATCTCGCCGCGGCGCCGGTCGTTGTCCTCGACGCCGGCGTCGTATCGGGTGCGGACCTCGGCGGCCTCGGCCTCGGCGGCCGCGTGCATCTCGCGGGCCTGGCGGCGGGACTCGTCCAGGGTGGCGCGGGCCTGCTCGTCGGCCTCGGCCACGGTGCTCCGCGCGTGCTCGTCGGCCTCGGTGATGGTCCGGTGGGCCTGCTCGTCGGCGACGGCGACGGTGCGGCGGGCGCGCTCGTCGGCCTCCTCGCGGGTGCGGCGGGCGGCCTGCTCGGCGCTGGAGCGCATCTCCCGGGCCTCGTCCTGCGCGAGCCGGAGCATCCGCTGCAGCCGCTCGGACAGGCCCTCCATCGAGTCCGGCGGCGCCGCCAGCCGGTCGATCTGGGCCCGGAGCTCCTCGACGTGCGCGCGGGTGCGGTCGAGCGCCCTGGCGAGCTCGGACGCCTGGGCCACGGCAGCGTCGCGATCGGCGGTGAGGATGCGCAGATCGGCCTCGACGCGGTCGAGGTGCTCCTCGACCTGACCGCGGTCGTACCCGCGGCGGACGACGTCGAAGCCGGTGCCCAGAGGCAGCAGATCACGCTCTCCCGACGGCATCGCCCCAGGTTACTAGGGCCCTGCGCGACACGGCCACGGATGGGTGACGAACACGCCGTGCCCGTCGGGATCGCCGCCGGTCACGCGGGTGGTGAGTCCGGTCACCCGTCTGCGAGGGGCCGGAACGAGCGAACCGCACCATCGCTGCACGAGAAGCAACGAGGGTGCCGTTCGCTCGATCGGCGGAGGGCCGGCTACGCGCCCCGGAACCGGTTGATCTTCGTGAGGTGCCGCTCGCGGAGCTCCGGGTCGGTCACGCCGAGGCCCTCCTCGGGGGCGAGGCACAGGACGCCGACCTTGCCCTGGTGGTTGTTGGTGTGGACGTCGTTGGCCGCCTCGCCCGTCTGGTCGAGCGGGAACGTCTTCGACACCGTGGGGTGGATCTTCCCCTGGGCCACCAGCCGGTTCGCGAGGTAGGCCTCCTTGTAGTTCGCGAAGTGCGAGCCGATGATCCGCTTGAGGTTCATCCACAGGTAGCGGTTGTCGTACTGGTGCATGAAGCCCGACGTCGAGGCGCAGGTGACGATCGTGCCGCCGCGCTTGGCGACGTAGACCGAGGCCCCGAAGGTCTCGCGGCCCGGGTGCTCGAAGACGATGTCGGGGTCGTCGCCGCCGGTCAGCTCACGGATCTTGGAGCCGAACCGCTTCCACTCGCGGGGGTCCTGGGTCTCGGGATCGGACCAGAACTTGTAGGCCTCGGCCGAGCGGTCGATGATCAGCTCGGCCCCCATCTTGCGGCAGAGCTCGGCCTTCTCCGGGGAGGAGACGATGCAGACCGGGGTGGCGCCGCCGTTCAGGGCGAACTGGGTGGCGTACGCGCCGAGGCCGCCGGAGGCGCCCCAGATGAGCACGACGTCGCCCTGGGTCATGTTCGCGCCGTGGGGGCTCACCAGCTGGCGGTAGGCCGTGGAATTGACCAGCCCGGGGGAGGCGGCCTCCTCCCAGGTGAGGTGGCCGGGCTTGGGCATCAGCTGGTTGGTCTTGACCAGGGCCAGGTCGGCCAGGCCGCCGAAGTTCGTCTCGAAGCCCCAGATGCGCTGCTCCGGGTCCATCATCGTGTCGTCGTGCCCGGCGGGGCTCTCGAGCTCCACCGACAGGCAGTGCGCGACGACCTTGTCGCCCGGCTTCCACATCTGCACGCCCGCGCCGACCTTGAGGACGACGCCGGCGAGGTCCGAGCCCACGACGTGGTA
>JAVXWR010000766.1:0-6761 GCA_032230725.1 Actinomycetota bacterium | reverse complement strand
GCGCTCGCCCGCGACTGGGACGCGGTGCTCGCCCGGCTCACTCCACCCGGAGGGTGAGCCCGTTCGATGCACCCGCGAGGGCGTCGGTGAGGCGCCCGTGCACGGTCCTGTCCACGACGGCGAGCGTGCGGACGTGCTTGGCACGGGGGAGCAGGTCGAGCACGACGCGGTCGAGCGGCAGCGGGCCGTCGTGGCCCGCGGCGTCGGCGACCGTCAGCGTCGCGCCCTCGACCCCGGCGAGCACCTCGGGGTCGTCCAGGGAGCCGCTCGTGAGCAGCGGCGCCAGGTCCGTGCTCACCATTGTTGCGGTACCGCCCGGAGGAGGGATTCACGGAGGGTGTCCGACCCCACGGTGTGCCGCCGGGCCGGCCCGGTCACCCTGAGGAGGTGCACCAGGGTGATGAATCCGGCGAGGACCCCACGTCGGAGGGCACGCGACCCGAGCGCTCACCGATCGACCGCCGATTCGCCGCGATCATCGGCGCCCTGCGCGCGGCCGATCCCCGATTCGCGCGCCGCGTCTCGGAGCCCCACCGGCTGCGCAGCGGCCAGATCATGATGCTCACCGGGCTCGTCGCGACACTGCTCGTCGGTGTCCTGCCCCTCGCCGTCGGGATCCAGATGCAGCTCGCCGCGTTGCTGACCGTCGGCGCGATCGGGATCGCGTTCGGTCCGGTCATCGTGCCGCCGCTGGTCGGCGTGGTGCTGGGTCGCGTCCGGCCCGCCTGGTAGGTGCTCACGGGCGCGGAGCGGACCCCTCGATCCAGGTCAGCAGCTCGCCCTCGACCTCGTCGCGGTTGGTCTCGTTGAGGATCTCGTGGCGCGCCCCGGGCCACACCCGGAACGTGACGTCCTTCAGCCCGGCCTCGCGATAGCGGTCCGCGAGGGCCTGGGCGACCACGACCGGCCCGCCCACCGGGTCGTGCTCCCCGACGGCGATGTACACCGGCAGGTCCTGCCGCATCGCGGCGAGCCGCTGCGGGTCGGCCACGGCCCGCCCGGCCACGAGCATCTCCGTGCCCGCCGTGGAGTCGAGCCCGAAGCCGCACCACGGGTCCGCGACGTAGGCGTCGACCTGGGGCTCGTCGCGCGAGAGCCAGTCGTAGTCGGTGCGCGCGGGGGCGAACGGGGCGTTGAAGGCAGAGAGGTCGACCGGCTTCGAGGTGTCGAGGGCACCTTCGATCATGTCCAGCAGCGTCGTCCCGGTGAGGGCCGCCGCGTCGACGTCCTCGGAGTGGTCGAGCAGGTACTGCTGCACGGCGAAGGACCCCATGCTGTGCCCGAACAGGACCAGCGGCACGCCGGGGGCGTCCTGGCGGCCCCGCTCGACGAGCCGCCCGATGTCGGCCACGAGTTCGTCCCAGCCGCCGGGGCCGAGGGAGCCCGCCTCGGTCCCGTTCGCCCGGGCCGTGGCCCCGTGGCCGCGGTGGTCCTGCCCCTGCACGAGGAAGCCCGCGTCCGTGAGCACCCCGGCGAGGTGGCCGTAGCGCAGGATGTGTTCGCCCATGCCGTGGGTCAGCTGCACCACGCCCCGGGGTTCGCCGGCGGGCAGCCAGCGGTAGACCGCGATGGTCTGACCGCCCTCGGACGGCAGGTCGATGCGGGTGGGCTCCGTCGCCATCGGCGGTTCCTCCGTTTTCGGCCCCGGGGAGTCTTCGCGGGGCGGGCGGATGGAGTCTGACCCGCCCGCCCCGGCGTGAGAAGACCTCGGAGCGGGATCAGGTCCCGGTGGTGGGGGAGCTCGTCGCGGACCGGCCCGGGTCCGGTGAAGCCTCGGCCGCAAACGCCCGGCCTTCCGTCGGTCCCGCCCGGACCTGCGCGCCGCACAGATCGACCCGAGGTCGAACCCGCCGACGACCGGAGTGTGTGCGCGCCGCGCAGGTCCCGGCGGGACGGCGCTCAGCCCTCCCGCAGCCGTCGCCACCAGGACCGCCGCGGCGGCGGTGGGACCGGCCGCGGCGGCGGCACCGGGCGCTCCAGCGACCGCGCCGCCCGCCAGCGGGCCACGACCTCGTCCGCCGACGGTCGCCGGATCGGCACCCGCGGACCCGACGGGAACCGGAGGAAGTCGACGACGCGGCGGTCGAGCTCGGTCACGACCTGCCGCACCGCCGCCTCGTCGCGCAGCTCGCGCACCGCCTCGTCGAGACCCGCCAGCTCCTTGCGCAGCCGCAGCGACGGCGGCAGCAGCAGGTCGGTGGACACGCCCTCGGCGCGCAGCTTCGAGCGGATCCACCAGTTCTCGTCGCCGTGCGCGGGCAGCTTCAGCGGCTTCCCGGCGCCGGGCAGGTTGTCGAAGCCGCCGGCCTCGATCGCCTTGCGGATCTGCGCGTCGACGCGCGATTCGTACCGTTTCCGAAAGCCCTCGGCGTCCCCGCGCACGGCTCCACGGTGCCATCGCAGGCCGGGGCCCGGCCACCCGACGGCCCGCGGGCCGAGCCCGTCACTCCGCCTGCAGGACCACCGTCTGGACCGCCCACGGCCCCACCGGTGCGCTCGGGGTCAAGCTGACCGGGGCGGCGGGTTCGGGGTCGAGCGCGGGCCGGACGAACAGCGCGGTGGTCTCGTCGTCGAAGTTCATCAGCCAGCTCTCGCCGAGCGGAGCCGGCGCGGGGAGGTCCATGATGCCCACGGCGGAGACGAAGTAGAGGACCTTGGTGGCCGGGTCGGCCGGTGCGGGCGTCGCGGTGACGACCCCACCGGTCCCGGACGCCTCGCCGGGTGCGGTGACGGCCCCGATGTGCGACCACGCGCCGACCCCGCCGACCAACGAGGTCGGGGTGTCGGTCGAGAACGTCGCGGGGGCCACGGAGTCGCCGGCGGCGGTCGTGGTGAAGAGCGCCACGGACCCGGCGGCACCGGGCAGCGGCGTCGTCCGCAGCGGGACCCACCCCTGCGGCCCCCGGACCTCGCCGGCACCGGCCCGGTAGACCTGCGCCACGAGCACGTCTCCGTCCGTCACCCCGTCCGGGGCGTCGAGCGTGACCGTCGTGGCGTTGGTGGCCGTGACGCGGGTGACGTTCCGCGAGAGCGGCAGGTAGGGCACGGTCGTCGTGACCACCACGCCCGCCACGAGACCGAGCGCCGCGATGACGGCGGCGCCGGTCCAGAGGGCGGTCGGGGTGGGGGCCGAGCGAGCGGCCGCGACGCCGAGGACCACGAGCAGCCCCGCGATCCCCGCGACCAGACCCAGCAGCGGGGCGCTCGTGGAGGTCCGGTAGCCGCGCACCCCGAACTCGACGACCGCGAGGGCGATCGCGCCCAGCCCGAGGATCGCGCCGAGGGCGACCACCACGCGCTGGGCGGCGGGGGTCAGGCTCAGCGTCGCGACGGCGGCGGCCGTCGCGACGACGAGTACTGCGGCGGCCGCCCACGCGATCGGGCTCGCCAGTGCCCTCGCGGACACCACGGCCAGCACCGCGACCACGACGGCCGCGATCATGGCGACGGTCTTGCGCACGTCGACCTCACTCTCCCCGGGCCTGGCGGCCCTGCTCCGTCCGGCCGAGTCTCCGCCGGTGGCAGCGTGCACCCGCTGCTCGTCACACGGGGTGTCGTGGCGGCACGCTCCACCGTTTCGGACGTTCGGGTCACCCACATGGAGGTCTCTTCCGGTCACGATTGCATCACGATGTCACCGAGCCGGGTTCGGGTGCGGGACCGGCGGGCTCGATGGGCCGCGGGTCTGTTCGCGTCCCGGGGGTGGCCCTCCCACCAGCGGTGACGGGCTCGGCGGGCCGTCCGGCGTGATCACCGGGCCGGACCGGAACACGTTTCGTGAACGGACCTCTCGGGGCCGATCGACCTCCGCCCCGCGGTTACGGGCGCCCGACGTGCATCGATGGGCCCACGGGGGACGGGGAGGCCGTCCACGCAGCAGGGGGTAGCGGTGTTCCGGGGGTACGTACGGGTCGCTCTGCACGGTGAGGACCCGCGGGGGCAGAGCGAGCGGCTGCAGGCGGCGGGGGTCGAGCCCAGCCAGGTCCGGGTCGACCGCACCGGCGGCACCCGCGGACCGCGTCCGGAGCTCGACGCCCTGCTCGCCGAGCTCCGCGCCGGGGACGTCCTCGTCGTCACCGGGCTCGAACGCCTGGCGTCGTCGGTGCTGCACCTCGTGGCCGTCGGCCAGCGGCTGCGCGCGGCCGGCGCCGACCTGTGGTCCCTCGACGAGGCCGTGGACACCCGGTCGTCGGACGCGGGACTGCTCGGCACGCTCGACGTGCTCGCCGACCTCCAGCGGGCCCTGACCTCGAGGAGCACCCGCGCGGGGCTGGACGCCGCCCGGTCCCGTGGCCGGCGCGGGGGTCGCCCCCCGCGGCTCGACACCGTCGCGTCCGCCGAGGCCCGCCGCCTCTACGACGAGGGCCGCTCCGTCACCGAGATCGCCGAACGTCTCGGGGTACCGCGCACGACGCTCTACGGCCACCTGCACCGGCCGTCCTGACCCCGGCTTCACGGTCCGGGGTCTGGGGTGACGCGGTGGTCCTCCCCGTGCTCGCCGTCGGGATCCCCGGCGCCGGGCTGCCGCCGCTGACCGCCGGCCGCCTGCTCACGAGCTGGACGGCGTCGCCCGCCGTCCTCGCGGGCGTCGGGGTACTCGGCGGCGGTTACCTGCTCGGCGTGCGTCGGATGCACCTCGCCGGTCTGCCCTGGTCCGCCCGCCGGACCGTGCCGTTCCTCCTCGGTGCCGCGCTGCTGCTGCTGGTCGGGACGTCCGTCGTCGCGGTCTACGACGACACCCTCTTCTGGGCGCGGTCCGTGCAGGGCGTGGTGCTGCTGGTCGTCGCGCCGATGCTCCTGGCCGCGGGCGCGCCCCTGACCCTGGCGCGGGCCTCCCTGCCCGCGGTGGCGGTCGGCCGGCTCGGGCGGGTGCGCCGGTCCCGGACGGCGCGGGTGGTGTCCTCGCCGGGGGCGGCCACGATCGCGCTGATCGTCCCTCCGTTCGTGCTCTACCTGACCGGGCTCTACCCGCTGGAGCTGCGCAGCCCGGTGGTGAGCGGGCTGGTGTCGGTGGGCCTGCTGGCGGCGGGCCTGCTGTACGTGGTGAGCCGGCTGCAGATCGACCCGGTGCCGCGCGAGACCCACCACGGGCTGACGCTCGGCATCGCGATCGCCGAGATCGTGGCGGACGGCGTCCTGGGCCTGGTGCTCTGGATGGGCCCGCTGCTCGCCGTCGCCCACTACGACGCCGTGGCGCGGACCTGGGGGCCCACCGCGCGCAACGACCAGGCGATCGGCGCGGGCGTGTGGTGGATCGGCGGGGACCTCGCGGGCCTGCCCTTCCTCGGGGCCATCGCGGTGCGCTTCGCGGCCGCGGACGCCCGGGAGGGCCGGCGCATCGACGCGGAGCTCGACGCGGCCGAGCTCCGGGCCGCCGAGCAGGCGGCCGCCGCCGGGGACGGCAGCGCCGGCGACGGCGAGGGCGCTGACGCCGCCGAGGCGCGGCCGCGGCTGTGGTGGGAGGACGACCCGCGCTTCGCCGACCGCTTCCGCCGCTCGTAGCGCGGCCCGTCCGCCCCGTCGCGCGGCGGCGCACCCCGGCTCGGGGCGTGACATTCGGTGGTCGGCCGTCGGGCCGGAACGCAGGGCCCTGCGCACGCTAGGCAGCTGATCATGCCGACGGCACCAGCCCGGCTGGTGCCCTCGGCATGATCAGATGCCTGGCGTCGCGACACCTCGGGGGCTCCGAGCGCCGGCGGTGACGGGAACGTCACGTCGACGGCTCCCCGTCACACCGCCCGATCGGCCCGCGCGTCCTGTTCCGGTGCCCTCGTGCCGGGGCGCGCAGGTCGGCGGGTACCGCGTCCGGTGGCGCGGCGGTGCCAGGGTCGCGGGCGTGACGACGGCGCGGGGGAGCGGGACGGCCGGGGGCGCGGGGCCGGCCCGCCGGACGAGCCCGGTCGCCGGCCCCGTGATCGCGGCCCGGCGCGCGGTGGCGACGACGCTGCGCCGACCGCTCGCGTCGTACTACCTCGTGCTCGGCCTCACCGTGGTCCTCGCCGGCCTCGGGCTCGTCATGGTGCTTTCGGCCTCGTCGATCGACTCGCTCGCCCGCACCGGCAACCCCTACGGCGTCTTCGTCCACCAGGTCGCCTACTGCCTCGTCGGCGGGGTGGCGTTCGTGCTGGTCGGGCGCGCGCCGGTGCGGCGCTGGCGCGCGGCGAGCCCGTGGCTGCACGCCTGCTCGCTCCTCGCGCTCGCCGCCGTGCTCGTGCCCGGCCTGGGGTCGGCCGCCGCGGGGGCGCAGAAGTGGTTCGTCGTCGCCGGGCTCTCCCTGCAGCCCAGCGAGCCGGCCAAGCTCACCCTCGTGCTCTGGGGCGCGCACGTGCTGCTCACCCGGCGAGGGCCCGGCGCGGGACGGCGGGCGTGGGGTTGGCAGGCACTGCTCCCGGTCGTGCCGGTCGCGCTGCTGACGGCGGGCCTCGTCGTCGTCGAGCCCGACCTCGGATCCGCGCTCGGCATCGTCGTCGTGCTGTTCGCGCTGCTGTGGTTCGCCGGGGTGCCCGGGCGGCTGCTGGGGCTGCTCGGGGCGGGCGCGCTGGGCGCCGTCGGGGTGCTCGCCGTGACCGCGAGCTACCGGCTGGAGCGCCTGACGTCGTTCCTCGGCAACGGCGGGGACGACTCGCTCGGCGCCGGCTACCAGTCCCAGCAGGCGCTGTACTCGCTCGCCGACGGCGGGCTGCTCGGCGACGGGCTCGGGCAGGGCGCCGCGCAGTGGAGCTACCTGCCCAACGCGTCCAACGACTTCGTCTTCGCGATCC
>JAVXWR010000691.1:0-4637 GCA_032230725.1 Actinomycetota bacterium | reverse complement strand
CCGGGTCCGCGCCCGCCGCGCCCTCCGGGGTGCTCGACACGGTGTACGCCCTGGCCACGGCCTCCGCACGGACGGCCGTCGAGCTGACGCTGCGCGGGCCGGCGATCGTGCGGGGCCTCGCCTCCGTGGCCCAGAACGCGACCGTCGAGCTCAGCCCGCTCGTGGTGGACGCGCTGCGGGCGGTCCCCCGCGTGACCGTCGTGCTGGAGTCGCTGCTCCCCCTGGCTCAGGACCTGCAGCGCTCCCTGGACGCGCTCGCCTCGGCGGCCCCGGACATCCACGCGCTCGCGGAGGCGGTGCCCGCGCTGCGCCAGCTCGGCGGGGCCGCGGCGGACATCCACGCGCTGCGCGAGGCCGTCCCGGCGCTGCAGCAGATCGGCGGCGCCGCCGACGACATCCACGCGCTCGCCGCCGCGGTCCCCGCCCTGGCGCAGCTGGGCGGCGCGGCGGACGACCTCCACGCCCTGACGACGGCCGTGCCCGCCCTCCAGCAGCTCGGCGGCGCCGCCGAGGACATCCACGCGCTGCGCGAGGCGGTCCCCGCCCTGGCGCAGCTCGGCGGCGCCGCGGGCGACCTCCGCGAGCTCACCGGCGCCGTCGAGTCGCTCGGCCGGCTCGCCGCCGCCGTCGACGACCTCCGGCGCATCGCCGCCGCCACCTCCGACGTCGCCACCATCGCGGCGGCCGCCGGGACGATCGAGCAGATCGCCGCGGCGGTCCCGACCGTGGAGAAGATCGCCGCCGCGGTCGGCACCGTCGAGGAGATCGCCGCCGCGGTCCCCGTCGTGGCGCGCCTCGCCGACGCCACCGGCACCGTCGAGCAGCTCACCGCGGCCGTCCCCGCGATCGAGCGTCTCGCGGCGGCGGTGCCGGAGGTCGAGAAGCTCACGAGCGCGATCGAGTACGTCGAGGTGCTCGCCCGCCACGCCGACACCACGTTCCCGGACATGCCCCCGCGCCTGGCGAGCCTGGACAACCAGCTCACCGTCGCGGCGGCGGAGCTGACCAAGGTCACGCCCGACCTGCGCACGGTCGCCAGCCGGATCGAGGAGCTCGACGGCCAGATCAAGGTCCTCGCCGACGCCCTCGCGCCGCTGCAGGGCACGACGGAGCGCCTCGGCCGGCTGGTCGACCGGCTCCCGCAGGGCCGCTCGCGCCAGCGCGCCGTCGAGGGCTGAACGGGACGGGTACGGGGCCTCACCCCTCCGGCAGCGCCGCCCCGGTGTCCTTGAGCTCGACCCCCGACAGACCGCGCCGCCGCGACTCGGTCATGAGCGCCGCGAGCACCTCCGCGGCCTGCTCGTACGTCAGCCCGTGCGGGGGGCGGATGTTGGACACGCAGTTGCGCTCGGAGTCCGCGCGCCCGCTGCGCGGCCCCCACGTCAGGTAGGCCCCGAGGGAGTCCGGCGCCGACATCCCCGGCCGCTCCCCGATGAGCACGAGCACCAGGGCGGCCCCGAGCCGCGACCCGACGTCGTCCCCCAGCGCGACCCGCGCCTGGGTCGCGACGACGACCGGGGCGAACGTCCATCCCTCCAGGCGCGGCAGCAGCGCCGACAGCAGGCCCGGGGCGTGCGTCCGCACCGCCAGCGCCGACAGCCCGTCCGCGACGACGACCGCGAGGTCGGGCTGCTTCCCGTCCCCGAGTCCGCCGGCGTCCAGCTCGGTGCCCTCGGCGAGCCGGCGACCGAGGTCGGGGCGCTGGAGGTACTCCGCCCGGTCGGTCGCGGCGCTCGCGACGGTGACGACGTCGAGCCCGGTCGCCGTGGCCAGGTCGCCCGTGAGCTCCTCGACGTCGAGCGGGGCGTGCACGGCGTCGAGGCGCAGGACCTCCGCGGTGGGCAGGGCGTCCCCGGCGCGACCGAGCCCGACGCGGGCCTGGGTCGCCTCCCGCAGCGCGCGCCACGCGTCGCGGGTGCTCACGTCCCCATCCCGCTGGTCAGCGCCGGCAGGGCGGCCGGGTCGAGCGGCGGGACGCGTCCGGCGTCGTCGAGCAGCCCCACCGAGGAGAGCCACGCCTCGAACTCCGGAGCGGGGCGCAGCCCGAGGACGCCGCGCACGCCGAGCACGTCGGTGAACGACAGCGACTGGTAGGCGAGCATGACGTCGTCCCCGCCGGGGACGCAGATGACGAACGAGCACCCCGCGACGGCGAGCATCGTCAGCAACGTGTCCATGTCGTCCGGGTCGGCCTCGGCGTGGTTGGTGTAGCAGACGTCGACGCCCATGGGGACGCCGAGCAGCTTCCCGCAGACGTGGTCCTCGAGCCCGGCGCGCAGGATCTGCTTGCCGTCGTAGAGGTACTCCGGGCCGATGAACCCCACGACGGTGTTGACCAGCAGCGGGTCGTACGCCCGGCACACCGCGTAGGCCCGTGCCTCGAGGGTCTGCTGGTCGACCGGACCCGACACGCCGTGGTGGGCGTCCGCCGAGAGCGCCGATCCCTGCCCGGTCTCGAAGTACATGACCTGGTTCCCGACGGTGCCCCGGTCCAGCCCCAGGGCCGCCTCCCGGGCCTGGCCGAGCTGGTCGAGCCTGACGCCGAACCCGCGGTTGGCGGCCTGCGTCCCGGCCACCGACTGGAACACCAGGTCCACCGGGGCGCCCTGTTCGAGCAGCTCCAGCGTGGTCGTCACGTGGGTGAGCACGCAGGACTGGACCGGCGCGTCGATCCGCTGCCGGGCGTCGTCGAGCAGCTCGAGCAGGGCCCGGACGGTGGACGGCCGGTCGGTCGCCGGATTGATCCCGACGACGGCGTCCCCGGACCCGTGCAGCAGCCCGTCGACCAGGCTCGCGGTGATGCCGACCGGGTCGTCGGTGGGGTGGTTGGGCTGCAGGCGCGTGGCGAGCCGGCCGGGCAGCCCGATCGTCGTGCGGAACCCGGTCACGACGCGGGTCTTCGCGGCGATCCCCACGAGGTCGGCCACCCGGCACAGCTTCGAGACCGCCGCGACCATCTCCGGCGTCAGCCCCGGGGCGAGCGCGGAGAGCGACGCGGTGTCGGCCTCCCAGGACAGGAGCCGGTCCCGGAGGCCGCCGACGGTGAGCGAGCGGACCGGCGCGAACGCGGCCGCGTCATGGGTGTCGACGATGAGGCGGGTGACGTCGTCGTCCTCGTACGCGACGACCGCCTCGTCGAGGAAGAGCTGCAGCGGCAGGTCCGCGAGCACCGTCCGGGCCGCGACGCGCTCGGCGGCGGAGCTGGCCGCGCAGCCGGCGAGGACGTCCCCGGAGCGCGCTGGGGAGGCCTTGGCGAGCACGTCGCGGAGATCGGTGAAGCGGTAGGAGTGCCCGCCGACGCTCGCCGTCCAGCTCATGGCCGTCAGCCTGACGCGGCGAGGTCCGCGGCGGGTGACGGAGAGGTCACGTCAATAGCCCGGGGACCAGCGGGTGCGCCGGATCGCGGCCCGCAGCGCGTCGTCGTCGGCCTCCGGGGCCACGCCGTCCGCCACCGCCTGCCGCGCGACGGCGAGGGCGATGCCGTCGGCCACGTCGCGGACCGCGGACCACGGCGGCAGCAGCGGCGCGCGAGGGTCCGTCAGTGCCGGCGAGGCGTCACCGAGGGCGCGGGCGGCGGCGCGCATCATCGCGTCGGTGACCCGGGTGGCCCGCGCGGCGGTCACCGCGAGGCCGACGGCCGGGAAGATGTAGACGTTGTTGCACTGGGCGATCGGGATCCCGACCCGGACGCCACCGCTGTCCGCGTGCTGCAGCGGCGGGAACGGCGACCCGGTCGCGATCAGCGCGCGGCCGCCGGTCCACTCGTCGACGTCGGCCGGGCGGGCCTCGGCCTGCGAGGTCGGGTTGGACAGCGGGAACACGATCGGCCGGTCGACCTTGCCCGCCATGGTCCGCACGACGTGCTCGGTGAACGCGCCCTGGGCGGTGGACAGCCCGAGCAGGACCCCGACGTCGAGGTGCTCGACGAGGTCGGCCAGGCCCGGCAGGCTCGTCCTTCCCTCCTGCTGGCCGAGGCCCCAGCCGGCGACGTCGGCCGGGTCGTGGGCGAACCCGCGCTGGTCGTCGGCGAGGTCGTCGCGGTCGGAGGTGAGCAGCCCCCGGACGTCGACCACCCAGCACCGGCAGCGGGCCTCCTCCTCCGAGGCGCCCTCGTCGACCATCTCCTGACAGATCATCTCCATGACCCCGATGCCGGCCGACCCGGCGCCGAGCATGACGACGTGCTGGTCGCGCAGCCGGGTCCCGGCGACGGCGGTCGCGCCCTGCAGCGCGCCGAGGGCGACCGCGGCGGTGCCCTGGATGTCGTCGTTGAAGGTCAGCAGCCGGTCGCGGTAGCGCGCGAGGATCGGGGCGGCGTGCGGGGTGGCGAAGTCCTCCCACTGCAGGAGCACCCGGGGCATCTCGGCCTCGAGGGCGGCGACGAAGTCCTCGACGAACGCGTAGTAGTCCTCGTCGTCGATGCGCCGGTGGCGCCAGCCCAGGTACATCGGGTCGTCGAGCAGGTCGGCGTTGTCGGTCCCGACGTCGAGCAGGATCGGCAGGGTGCGCACGGGGTCGATGCCGCCGATCAGGGTGTAGAGCGAGAGCTTCCCGACGGGGATGCCCATGCCGCCGACGCCCTGGTCGCCGATGCCGAGGATCCGCTGGCCGTCGGTGACGACGATGACGTCGACCTC
>JAVXWR010000685.1:0-2510 GCA_032230725.1 Actinomycetota bacterium | reverse complement strand
GTGCGGTTCCTGCAGGTGCAGCAGCGCACCCTCGCCGGACCCGACGGCGTGCCCCTCGACGAGCTCACCGTCGAGGGCGGCCCGCACTTCGCGTGGGACGAGGCCCTCCCCCGCCAGGTCGACGCCGCCGTGCCGGTCGAGGACCTCCGCGAACGCACCACGAGCGTGCCGATCACCCTCCCGGGCACCGAGACCCGCGAGCCGATCACCGACACCACCGGCACCGTGCACGGCTCCTACGTCCGGACCACCCGGCCGCTCGCGGGCCACGTCCTGGTCTCCGCCGTCCCGGTGCCGGGTCCCTACGGGGCGCTGCGGCTGCGGGTCGACGTGGTCAACGACGCCACCTCCGGCCCCGAGGAGCCCCGCGAGGAGGTGCTCCGCTCGTCGTTGATCTCCGCGCACACCGTGCTCGGCCTCGACGCCGGCACGTTCCTCTCCAGCGCGGACCCCCCGGAGTGGGCCCGACCGGCCGTGGCCGAGTGCGTCAACCAGCACAGCTGGCCGGTGCTCGCGGGCCCCGAGGGCAGCACCCGGCTCGTGCTGGCGTCGCCGATCATCCTCGACGACCACCCCCAGCTCGCCCCGGAGAGCCCCACCGATCTCTTCGACGGCACCGAGAACGACGAGATCCTGAGCCTGCGCACCCTCGCCCTCACCGACGACGAGAAGCGCGAGGCGCGCGCCACCGACCCGCGGGCGGCCGGGATCCTCGACGCCCTCGACGCCATGGGCCCGGCGATGTTCGAACGGCTCCACGGCACGGTGCGGCCGGGTGGGCGGGCCCCCGAGCAGGACGCGGTCCCCACCCTCGTCACCCCGGGCACACCGTGGTGGGACCCGGCCGCCGACGCGTCGGTCGACCCGGACACCGACACCGCGGCGGTCGACGGTCAGCCGGTGTCGCGGGGCAGCGCGGTGATCCTCATGCCCGGGGCGGGTAGCGACGCGCAGGACACGTTCCTGCGCGGCGTCGCGGCCACCGTGCAGGCCGTCCTGCACGACGTCGACGGGCAGACCCACGTCGCGGTCTCGATCGACGACGACCCGGGCGCCGACCTGCAGGCCCTCCACGGCCGGTACCGGTACTTCCGGCCCGACGAGCTCGCGGTCGGCACCCGACAGGAGAGTGCGCCGTGAGGACACTCGTCGCCGGGGTCGGCAACGTCTTCCTCTCCGACGACGGCTTCGGCTCCGAGGTGGCACGGCGCCTGCTCGCCTCGGGCGGCCTGCCCGGGGAGGTCGACGTCGTCGATGTCGGCATCCGCGGGATGCACCTGGCCTACCAGGTGCTCGACGGCTACCGGGTGCTCGTCGTCGTCGACACCACCCACGGCGACGGGCCACCCGGGTCGCTCTATCTGCTCGAGCACGACCTGGCCGCCATGACCGGGGACGCGGCGTTCGATCCGCACGGCATGGAGCCGGACGCGGTGCTCGAGCTGATCGGCGCCCTGGCCCGCGGCGTCGGGGCCCACGGGCTCGAACGGGTGCTCGTCCTCGGGTGCGAGCCGGCGCACCTCGGCGAGGGGATGGGCCTGACCCCGGCCGTGGCCACCGCCGTCGACGCGGCCGTGGACGCGGTCCACCGCCTCGTCGAGCAGCTGATCGCGGGCCGCCCCCTGGAACCCCGATCCCCGGAACCACGGACGAAGGAGACGAGCGATGAAGATCATTCTTGTGGCGGCAGTGCTGGTCGGTACCGGCTGGGTCGTGAAGGAGTCGATCCCCGACGTCAAGCGGTACCTGCGCCTGCGCGCGATGTAGCCGGGCACGGACGCTGAGCGGGAGGAGCCGGGATGCACGAGTTCGGGGTGGCCGCGTCGGTGCTCGAGGCGGTCGAGGCAC
The DNA here is from genome assembly GCA_032230725.1 of Actinomycetota bacterium. GTDB lineage: Bacteria > Actinomycetota > Actinomycetes > Mycobacteriales > Pseudonocardiaceae > Actinomycetospora. The sequence goes on along the minus strand of JAVXWR010000685.1, from coordinate 662 downwards.
GCGCCGCCGGGCGTCCGGTGGCGGCCCTGCGCCTGCACGTGGGCGCCCTCCAACGGCTCGACCGCGACGTCTTCGACCAGGCGTTCGCGCTGGTCGGCGAGGGCGGGGTGGCCGACGGGGCCCACGTCGAGGTCGTCGAGGTGGCGGTCGAGGTCCGCTGCCGCGGCTGCGGTCATCCCACCGTCGCCGACGAGCTCGTCACCGCGTGCGGGAGCTGCGGTGCGCACGACCTCGAGCTGGTCCACGGCGACGACCTCGTCCTGGAATCGATCACCATCGCGGGCCGCGTGGCCGGCGGGCAGGAGGTGCGCTGATGTGCCTGGGCATTCCGGGAGAGCTCGTGGAGATGCCGGCCGACGACACCGACCTGGCGCTGGTCTCGGTGGCGGGCGTGCGGCGCCGCGTCAACGTCGGCCTCCTCTTGGACGAGGAGGAGATGGCGGTGGGCGACTGGATCCTCATCCACGTGGGCTTCGCCCTCGCGAAGATCGACGAGAGCGAGGCGCAGGCCGCACTGCAGATGCTGCACGACATGGGACCGGCCTTCGACCAGGAGATCGCCGACTTCACCACCAGCGCCGTCGGTCGGGAGGGGCTGTGAAGTACGTCGACGAGTTCCGCGACGCGGACACCGCGCGGGCGCTGGCCGCCCGCATCGCCGA
>JAVXWR010000679.1:0-2720 GCA_032230725.1 Actinomycetota bacterium | reverse complement strand
CCTCCGAGCCGTTCCACTGGTACCTGCAGTACGGCGGCATCCTGCTGCCCGGGGTCATCCTCGGCGCCGGGTTCGCCTACTACTGGCTCGTGCAGCGCCACAAGACCGGGGTCGTCGCCGCGCACGCGCGCGAGGAGACGGTCGCCGACACCACTGCCCTCGGGGAGGCCTGACATGCCGGACATCTCGTTCCCGGCCGAGTTCGACTACGTCGTGGTCGGCGGAGGCACCGCGGGGTGCGCCGTCGCGGCGCGGCTCTCCGAGGACGCCGACGTCACGGTGTGCCTCATCGAGGCCGGCCCCTCCGACGTCGGGGACGACGCGATCCTCGACCTCTCGCGCTGGATGGAGCTGCTGGAGTCCGGCTACGACTGGGACTACCCCATCGAGCCCCAGGAGCGCGGCAACTCCTGGATGCGCCACGCCCGCGCGAAGGTGCTGGGCGGCTGCTCGTCGCACAACTCCGCGATCGCCTTCTGGGCGCCGAAGGAGAACCTCGACGGCTGGGCGGAGTCGGGGGCATCGGGGTGGTCGGCGGACGAGTGCTACCCCTTCTACCGCAAGCTCGAGACGGCGCTGGACACCACCGACGAGGCCGAGGCCCCGGGCCGCGGCACCGACGGACCGGTGACCATCCGCACCGTCGGGGACCAGGACCCCTGCGGCGAGGCCCTGCTGGCCGCGTGCGAGCAGGTCGGGCTCCCCACGACGCCGTTCAACACCGGCCGCACCGTCGTTCGCGGCGCGAACTGGTTTCAGGTCAACGCGAAGCCCGACGGGACCCGCTCGTCGGCGTCGACGGCCTACATCCACCCGAACCTCGACCGGCCGAACCTCACCGTGCTCACCGGCTACCGGGCCGAGAAGCTGACCTTCGACGTGAGCGGGGCCCGGCCGCGTGCCACCGGCGCTCGCTTGCGCACCCCGGACACCCGCCACGGCGTCGAGGTCACGGCCCGGCGGGAGACGATCCTCTCCGCCGGCGCCATCGACGGCCCGAAGCTGCTCATGCTCTCGGGCATCGGGCCGGCCGAGCACCTGCGCGAGGTCGGCATCGAGGTGCTCGTCGACGCGCCCGGGGTGGGGGAGAACCTGCAGGACCACCCCGAGGGCCTCGTGCAGTGGGAGGCGCTGCAGCCGATGCCCACGGCCTCGACGCAGTGGTGGCAGATCGGGATCTTCGCCGGGTCCGAGGGGCGGGCGACGCCGGATCTGATGTACCACTACGGGTCGGTGCCGTTCGACCTCAACATCGTGCGCTACGGCTACCCGACGGCGGAGAACACGTTCTGCCTCACGCCGAACGTCACCGGGGCCCAGTCCACGGGCACCGTGCGGCTGTCCTCGCGGGACTACCACGACAAGCCGAAAGTCGACCCGCGCTACTTCACCGCCGACCACGACCGCGAGGTCATGATCCGCGGCATCCGGGTGGCGCGGGAGATCGCGGCTGCGCCGGCGCTGAAGGACTGGGTGGGCAAGGAGCTGGCGCCGGGGGAGCAGGACTCGACCGACGAGGAGCTCTTCGAGTACATCCGCAAGACCCACAACACCGTCTACCACCCCTCGTGCACGGTGAAGATGGGTGCCGACGACGACCCCCTGGCGCCGGTGACCCCGACGCTGCACGTCAGGGGCGTCGACGGCCTGCGGGTGGCCGACGGCTCGGTGATGCCGGACCTGATCACGGTCAACCCGTGCATCACCACGATGATGATCGGTGAGCGCTGCGCCGACTTCATCCGCCGCGGGGTCTGACCCCGGCCCCGGGACGAGCGAACGGCACCCTCGCTGCGGGAGCAGCGAGAGTGCCGGTCGCTCCGGGAGGGAGTGGCCTCAGCCGAGCATCTTGCGGAGCACGTACGGCAGGATGCCGCCGTTGACGTAGTACTGCGCCTCACCGGGGGTGTCGATGCGCAGCCGCGCGTCGAACTCGATGGCGTCGCCGCCGCCGTCGGGGGTCGCCGTGACGTGCACCGTCTCCGGCACCCCGCCGTCGTTGAGCGCCGTGACCCCGGAGATGTCGAAGGTCTCCGTGCCGGTCAGGCCCAGCGAGTCGGCGTCCTGCCCGTCGGGGAACTGCAGCGGGAGCACGCCCATCCCGACGAGGTTCGAGCGGTGGATGCGCTCGTAGGACTCGGCGATCACGGCACGGACACCGAGCAGCGTGGTGCCCTTGGCGGCCCAGTCACGCGAGGACCCGGAGCCGTACTCCTTGCCCGCCAGCACGACCAGCGGGATGCCCTGCGCCGCGTAGTTCTGCGCCGCGTCGTACACCGCGGCCTGCTTGGCGCCGTCGGTGTAGTCCACGGTCCACCCACCCTGGGGCAGCTCCTTGCCCTCGCCGTCGTGCAGCTCGTTGCGGAGCCGGATGTTGGCGAAGGTGCCGCGGATCATCACCTCGTGGTTGCCGCGCCGCGAGCCGTAGGAGTTGAAGTCCTTGCGCTCGACCCCGTGCTCCTTGAGGTACCGGCCGGCCGGCGAGTCCTCCTTGATGGACCCCGCGGGGGAGATGTGGTCGGTGGTCACGGAGTCGGCCAGCTTGAGCAGCACCCGCGCGCCCTGGATGTCGGAGACATCCGACGGCTCGCGCTCCATGCCCTCGAAGTACGGGGGCTTCCGGACGTAGGTGGAGTCCTCGTCCCAGGTGAAGGTCTCGCCCTCCGGGGTGGGCAGCGAGGTCCAGCGCTCGTCGCCGGCGAAGACGTCGGCGTAGCCGG
>JAVXWR010000675.1:0-3270 GCA_032230725.1 Actinomycetota bacterium | reverse complement strand
ATCATCCCGTAGCCGAACATCGCCGTCCCGAGGCCGTGCTGCCCGACCTCGGCCGCACTGGCCGACGCCACCAGGCCGCCGGCGACGGTCGGGAGGAAGTACCCGGGGTGCATCTGGTCGATCGCGTACTCGCCGGCGATCAGCTGCCCGGTGAACCAGGCCCCGTGCAGCACGGTGGCGGCGAGGAAGACGTCGACCAGGACGGCGCCGAGCGTCGGAGCCCAGGGCGCCACGCCCCGCGCGGCCAGCACCATCGGGGTGATCACCGCCAGGGAGACGAACGGCGCGAGCACCGGGTGCGCCAGGTCGGATCGCAGGGTGCCGCGGTGGGCGCCGACGTGGACCGCGTAGGCCGCCAGGACCACGGCCCAGAGCGCGGCGGCGACGGCGAGCAGGGCGTCACCGACGGCCCGTGGCGCCAGGCCCGTGTCGGCCGCGGCCAGCCACGTCCCCGCCAGACCCACCGTCCCGAAGGCCATCCCGAAGCTGTTCGGGGGGATCACGCGCATCTCGGACTCGCCTTCTTCCCGGGCACTGCGTCGGCGTGGCTCGACCAGGAGGAACAGGACCACACACCAGGGCGTTGTGCTTGCGTCGGGTGGTGAGGGGAGTCGAGGTCGGAACGAGCATGACGTGCATCGGGTGCGGTGCGGAGCTGGCGGCGGAACGGGCGGAGCTGGGATACCGGTACTGCCTCGCGCCGGCGTGCCAGGAGCGCTACCGCCGGGGTCCGGAGGTGACCGCGGTCGGGGTCAACAAGAGTGGCGAGTCCTTCGTCGTCGCGGAGCCCGACGACGTCCGCCGCCGTGCGGAGGCCGGCGAGCTCGCCGCGAAGAACGCGGTGGTACCGCCGACGCCGGCCCGTGGGGCGCCACCGTCCACGCGGTCGCGGGTCCGCCGGCCTGCCACGGCGCCGACGCGGCCGTGGAGCACCCGGCAGGAGACGCTCGTGCGGCTCTACCACGACATGGGGCTCACGCCCCGCGAGATCGTCGAGCGGTGCCGGGCCGCGGCGCCCCGGCTCGGCGTCGACGAGCGCCTGGTCGTCCGGATCCTGTCGGCGCCTCGGCGGTAGGTGCCTCGGCGGTAGGTGCCTCGGCGGACGGTCCGGGGGGTCAGCGCGTCCCGATGACCACGCGGAGGGCGTCGAGGACGGTGAGCAGGCGGTCGTCCGACGACGCGGTGTCCCAGCGCGGGCCCAGGCGCTCGGAGAGCCGGGCGAGCAGGACCGCCCGGCCCGGGCCCACCTCGTCGACGTGGTCGTACACGGCGTCGAGGAGGTCGACGACCGCGTCGGCGAGCCCGGGCACGAGCCGGTCGAGCCGGTCGGCGGGCTCGGGCCGGCGAGCCGCCGCCGGACCCGGACCGCCCGCGTCCTGGATGGTCACCACGCCAGATTAGGGCCTGGCGCGGACGACGGTGCGGTGTCGGACGGGCTGTCGCCGGACGTGCACCACCGTCACCGCGCCCGGTCGTCCGACGCCGGACGGGTCATCGTGCCGCGCGGGGCTCCCAGCGTCGCAGGGCCTCGTAGGCGAGTCCGGCACCGAGCGCCACCGGCGGGTCGACGAGCCCGGCGACCAGCAGCGCCGTCGCCGCGAGGTAGACGGGCAGCCGCGAGGACGGCAGGACGTCCCGGAGCACCTGAACCGACGAGGCGAGCGTGCCGCCGACCGTGTCGGCCCATCCCGGGGCCGTCCCCGAGCTGACCGGAGCGACCTCGGGGGCGGCCCCGCTCGGCGTGGCGGGCACGGTCGGCCTGGCCCCGCTCTCGAGGACGGCCGATCCGTTGGTCTTGCTCTCCTTCTTCGCCATCCGGTCGACGCTACGCCCGCCCGGGCTCCCCCGGTTCCTCGTCGCGGCACCACGACCCCCGTCGGCCCTTGCCGTGACCTGGGTCACTCCGGTGGACTGGGGCGACGGCGCGGTGTCGGCCCGACGGACGGCCGCGCCGGTCGACGCGACGCGACGAGGTGGTCGTCATGGGTGCACGGACGGCGGGCGAGACGGCCCGGAGAGCACGATCCCCGCGCGCCGGGGACCTGGCGCCCGACGACCCGGCCGGCGTGCGCTCGGTCGCGGTGGTCGGGCCGATGACGGCGGGCAAGACGACCCTCGTCGAGGAGCTGCTCGCCGCGGCCGGGGTGATCCCCCGCGCAGGGTCGGTGGCCGCCGGCAGCACCGTCACCGACCACGACGCCGAGGCACGCCGCCAGCAGCGCTCGGTGTCGCTCGCCGTCGCCTCGCTGACCCACCGCGGGACCAAGGTCAACCTGATCGACACCCCGGGCTGCCCGGACTTCCTCGCCGAGGTCCGGGCCGGGCTGCGGGCCGCGGACGCCGTGCTGTTCGTCCTCGGTACCGCGGACGTCGCCGAGGGCGCCGCCGCGCCCACCTCGGCGCTACTCGCCGAGTGCCGGCGTGCCGGTCTGCCCGCGATGCTGGTCCTCAGTCGCCTCGACCACGCCCGCGCGGACGAGGAGGCGGCGCTGGTGGCGTGCCGGGCCGCCGTGGCCGCGGCCGACGCAGGCGAGGTCCTCGTCCCGGTGACCCGCACCGACCGCGCGGCGGACGGCACGCTCACCGTGCACCCCCTGCTCGGCGCCGACGGCGCGGACCCCGGTCCCGAGGACCCCGACGACGCCCGCCGGGCGCTGGTGGAGACGCTGATCGAGCAGAGCGAGGACGAGGCGCTGCTCGAGACCTGGATCTCCGGCGAGCCGGTGCCCCTCGCGGCGCTGCGCGCCGACCTCGCCGCGGCGGTGGCCCGCCGGTCGGTGGTGCCCGTCGTCGGGGTCTGCGCCCCGGCGGGTGCCGGGCTCGACGCGCTGCTCGACCTCGTCGTCGACGCCGTCCCGCCCCCGACGGCCCACCCGCCGCTGGCCGCGCACGCCCCGGACGGCGCCGCGCACGCCCCGGTGGCCCTGGCGCCGGACGGCCCCGTCGTCGCCGAGGTCGTGCACACCGGCACCGACGCCCAGGGCAGCCGGGTGTCGCTGGTGCGGGTGTTCTCCGGACGCCTGGCGGCGGAGAGCATGCTGACCGTGTGCGGCGACCCGCTCCGGGTCCCGTCCCCGCGCGACGGCGGGGACCCGACCGCGGCGCGGGCCGCCGGGAGCGCCCGCGACTCGCTGCGGGTGGCGCGCGTGTACGCGCCGCTCGGGGCGACATTGCGCGAGGTCCCGTGGTGCGTCGCTGGCGACCTCTGCGCGCTGACCCGCCTGGGCGTGGTGGGCACCGGGGACACGCTGTGCGGGGTCGAGGACCCGA
>JAVXWR010000669.1:0-3418 GCA_032230725.1 Actinomycetota bacterium | reverse complement strand
GCCCGCCTGGTCTGACTCAGCCCACCCGACGCCGGCAGAACTCCAGGACCAGCGCCCACTGGAAGGCCCGCTGCGCGTTGTCCGCCGCGCCGCCGTGCCCGCCCTCGACGTTCTCGTAGTACTCCACGGGGTGGCCGTACTCCCGCAGCCGCGCGACGAACTTGCGCGCGTGGCCGGGGTGGACGCGGTCGTCGCGGGTTGAGGTCGTCACCAGGATCGCCGGGTACGACGCGTCCGCCGAGAGCTTCTGGTACGGCGAGTACTGCGAGATGAAGGCCCAGTCGTCGGCGTCGTCGGGGTCGCCGTACTCGGCCATCCACGAGGCGCCGGCCAGCAGCAGGTGGAACCGACGCATGTCCAGCAGCGGCACCATGACCACGACGGCGCCGAACAGCTCCGGGTACCGCGTGATCATCACGCCCATGAGCAGCCCGCCGTTCGAGCCGCCGTGGATCGCGAGCTGACCCGCCGTCGTGATCCCGCGCTCGACGAGGTCGCGCGCCACCGCGGCGAAGTCCTCGTAGGCGCGGTGGCGGTGCTCGCGCAGCGCCGAGGTGTGCCACACCGGGCCGTACTCGCCGCCGCCGCGGATGTTCGCGACGACGTATGTCCCGCCCTCCCAGCCCTGCTCCGGGGACGCCTCGATCCAGCCGCGCCCCGTCACCCCCGAGTAGCCGGGCGTCTCGGAGATCTCGAACCCGCCGTAACCGGTCATCAGCACCGGCGTCGGCTCGTCCCGCTCCTTCCCGACGACGAAGTAGGGCACCTTGGTGCCGTCGTCGGAGGTCGCGAAGAACTGCCGGACGGTGACCCCCGTGGCGTCGAAGAACTCCGGCGCCGAGCGCAGCGTCTCCAGCGGAGCGTCCTCCTCGGCGGTGGCCCCGATCTCGGTGCGCACGAACGTCGAGGGCCGGGTGAAGCCGTCGGTGTCGAGGAAGACCTCGTCGCTCTCGTCCGGGTCGACCCCCACCACGCCGACCACGGAGAAGTCGTCGCCGGTCGGGAGTTCGCGCCGTGTCCACTCCCCGGGCGCGGGTGTCTCCGGGCCGGCGGGCGGGGTGAGCACCTCCAGCCGCGTGGCCACGTCGTCGAGCAGGGTCAGGACGAGGTGGCTGCGCGTCCACGACCAGCCCGCCAGCGAGCGGCTCGCCGTCGGCGAGAACAGCACGGTGTGGTCCCGCCCGCCGGCCAGATAGTCCTCCGCGCCGAACGCCAGCAGCGCGCCCGCCGGGTACTCGACGTCGGCCACCTTCCAGGGGGAGCGCGTGCGCACCAGCAGCCAGGCGCGCTCCATCTCGGTGTCCGCGTCGGCCGGCACGTCGAGGAGGACCCGCGTGCCGTCGGGGCGCAGCACGAACTCCTCGGTGGTGTGGAAGTCGGGGCTGCGGCCCACGAAGTCGCGCTCGAAGCCGACCGTGTGGTCGTGCCCGGCGAAGGCGGCGACGTCGGTCTCGGCGCCCTCGAACACCACCGGCGCGTCGGCGACCGGCGTGCCCCGCGTCCACCGGCGCATCACCCGCGGGTAGCCCGACGTCGTCATCGAGCCCGGTCCGAGGTCGGTCCCGACGAAGACCGTGTCGTCGTCGATCCAGGAGATCCGGCTCTTGGCCTCGGGCAGCGCGAACCCGCCCTCGTCCTCCCCGACGAAGCGCTTCGCGGCCAGGTCGAACTCGCGGACCACCGTCGCGTCGGCGCCGCCGCGGGAGAGCTGCACGAGCGCGCGGGCGTAGTCCGGCCAGCGTGCGCCCGCGCCCGCCCACACCCAGTTCTCGTCCTCGTCACGGGCGAGGGCGTCGACGTCGAGGAGCAGCTCCCAGTCCGGGTCGCCGGAGCGGTAGGAGTCCAGGGTGGTGCGCCGCCACAGCCCGCGCGGGTGCTCGGCGTCCTGCCAGAAGTTGTAGAGCAGGTCCCCACGACGGCGGGTGTAGGGAATCCGGTCGTCGGAGTCCAGCACCGCACGCAGGCCGTCGCGCAGGGCGGTGAAGCGGTCCCCCTCGGCAAGGACGCCGAGGCTCTGGGAGTTGCGCTCCTCGACCCAGGCCAGGGCCTCGTCGCCGCTGACCTCCTCGAGCCAGAGGTACGGGTCGTCGATGCTCGTCTCGGTCGTGGCAGGCGTGGAGGTCACCCGTCCAGTCTGCCCATCGTCGAGCACCCTCGTCGTACACCGGGCCGAGGGCCGGGACAGGCCGTCGCGGTCGTCGAGCCCGACCGTCAGCGACAGGTCCACATCCACGCGCGAACTCGTTGAGGTCGGTGCTCGCTGGTCGTCGGGCCGAGAGTGTCGGGGGGCCGAGCTCGCTGGTCGACGGGCCGGGCTCGCTGGTCGGCGGGCCGAGGCTGTCGGGGGGTCGCGCTATCGTTCGAACATGAGTTCGAACTCTGGGGGGAAGGCGGGTGACGCGGTCACCACCGAGCTGACCGCGCTCCTCGCCCGCCTCGCCGAACTCGCCGACGCCCCTGTCGACGACCCGGCGATCCCCGCGCCCGTGCGGATCGACCGCATCGCCGTGCTCGAACAGATGCGGGCCGCCCTCGCCGCCGCGCAGCACACCGAGATGGTCGCCTTCGGGCGTGCCCAGGTCGCAGAGCAGGCCGAGCTGGTGGCGACGGGGCGCCTGGACCCCGAGAAGCTGGGCCGCGACATCGCCGCCCAGATCGGGCTGGCCGCCCACGTCTCCTCCGCGCAGGGAACGCGGCGTCTCGGGGTGGCCCGCGCCCTGCCACCGACCTGCCCCACACCCGGGCCCTGCTCGCGGCCGGGCGGATCAGTGAGCGGCTCGCCGGAACCGTCGTCACCGAGACCAATCACCTCGACCCCGAGACACGCAGGCTGGTCGACAAACAGCTCGCCGACGCGGGCGTGGAGGACCTGGGGTTCCACCGCGCCGAGGCCACGGTCAAGAAGCACGCCTACGAGGCCGACAAGGCCGGCTACACCAGCCGTAGCCGCACCGCGCGCAAGGACCCGGCGGGTCACGCTGCGCCCCGCCCCGGACACCATGAGCGTGCTCTCCGGTCTACTGCCCGTCGAGCAAGGTGTCGCCTGTCTGGCGGCGCTGCGCCAGCACGCCGACGGGCTGATCGCCACCGGTGCCACCGGTGGCCGCACCCGCGATCAAATCCTCGCCGACACCTTGGTGGAACGTCTCACCGGGCAGGCCCGGGCGGTCGATGTGAACGTCGAGGTCGGGATCGTCATCCCCGTCGACCTGCTGCTCGATCCGGACAGCCCGGCCACCGGCGAACTGACAGGTCACGGCCCGCTGCCGGCGGGGATCGTGCGCGATGTGCTGCGCGACACCGGCGGGAAGCGGTGGTGGCGGCGACTGTTCGCTTCTCCCGCCCACGGCACCCTGGTCGGTGGGGACCCACAGCGACGGTTGTTCGACGGGTTCCTCGCGAAGCTGATCGACCTACG
>JAVXWR010000195.1:0-10934 GCA_032230725.1 Actinomycetota bacterium | reverse complement strand
CGGTTGCAGGACGAGGCCCGGGCGGGCGCGGGGCTGAGCCACCCCCACGTCATCGCCGTCCACGACGTCGGGGTCTCGGCGCACGGCCTCTACGTCGTGATGGAGCTCCTGGGCGGCCGGACCTTGCGCGACGAGCTCGGTGAGCGGGGGCGGCTGTCCGAGGCCGAGGTGGCGCGGGTGGGCGCCGCGGTGGCGGCCGCGCTGGCCCACGCCCACGCGCACGGCATCGTCCACCGCGATGTGAACCCGTCCAACGTCATGCTGCTCGACGACGGCACGCCCAAGCTCATGGACTTCGGCATCGCCAAGATCGAGGATCTCCCGGGCCTCACCGAGACCGGGCGGGTCGTCGGCACCGCCGCGTACGTCTCCCCCGAGCAGGCGCGCGGCGAGCGGCTCGACGGCAAGTCCGACGTCTACTCGTTGGGGTGCTCCCTCTACGAGCTGCTCACCGGGGCCGCCCCGTTCCGTGGCTCCGGGTCCGCGGACGTCGCCTCGGCGCGGTTGCGCGAGCCGCCGGTGCCCCCGCGCCAGGTCCTGCCGATCATCTCCGTCGGGATGGAGGACGTCGTGCTGCGGGCGATGGCGCTCGACCCGCGGGACCGGCCCGACGCCGCGTCGTTGGCCGCCGCGCTGGACGGGCTCACCGAGCGGCCCGAGGACCGGGGCCGGCGCGCCGCCGACCCGGAGGGCGCGACGGAGGTCCTCCCGACCGCGCCGGCGGGCGCCGACGATGCCGACGCCGCGACCGAGAGGGACACGCCGCCCTCCCCCGACACCCCGCCGCCCTACCCGGCGCTGCGTCGCGCGGGGATCGTGCTCGTGGTCCTCGGCGTGCTGGCGCTGCTCGTCATCGGCGTGCTCCTCGCCCTGCACTAGCTTGACGCGAACAGCGTTCGTAACTAGAACGGTGTTCGTGGCGAGCGACGAGCAGGACGTGGACGTGACCGTGGTCGGGGCCGGGCCGGTGGGCCTCCTGCTGGCCGCGGAGCTGGCCCTCACGGGCGCCTCGGTGCAGGTCCTCGAGCGGGCGGCCGAGCCGGACACGGCGATGAAGGCGCAGTCGGTCAACGTGCCTTGTCGAGGACGTCGTCCCGGCCTCGACACCCGGGTGAGCAGCGGAGATCGGAGGTCGTCATGGACGTGGTGGTGGACGGCGTGGTGTTCGGGGAGTGCCCCCGCTGGCACGACGGGCGGCTCTGGTTCTCCGACTGGGGCGCGGGCCGCGTGGTCTCCGTCGCCGCCGACGGCGCCACCACGGTCGAGGCCGAGGTCTCCTCGTTCCCGCTGTGCATCGACTTCCTGCCCGACGGGCGGCTGGTGGTCGTCTCCTCGGCCGACCGGGCTCTGCTGCGCCGCGAGCCCGACGGGTCGCTGGTGCCCCACGCCGACCTCGCCCCGGTGTCGACGAAGCCCTGGAACGACATCGTCGTCGACACCCGCGGCCACGCCTACGTCAACAGCATCGGCTTCGCATTCCCCGGCGAGGACTACGCGCCGGGACTGCTCGTCCACGTCACGCCCGACGGGGACGTGACCCCGGTCGCCGACGGGCTCGCCTTCCCCAACGGGATGGCGATCACCGACGACGGGTCGACCCTGATCGTCGCCGAGTCCTACGCCGAGCAGCTCACCGCCTTCGACATCGCCGACGACGGCACGCTCTCGGGCCGCCGGGTCTGGGCCGCGACGCCCGGCGAGCACCCCGACGGGATCTGTGTCGACACCACCGGCGCGGTCTGGCTCGCCGACGTCGGCCACCGGCACTGCCTGCGGGTCCGGGAAGGCGGCGAGGTCCTCACGACGGTCACCCTCGACCGCGGCGCCTTCGCCTGCACCCTGAGCCGCGAGGGCGACCCGACGCTGTTCGTCACCGCCCAGGACTGGGGCGGACCCGACGCCGTCGGCGGCGCCACCGGCCAGGTGGTGGCCCTCCCGGCCCCCGCCCTCGGCGCCGGGCGTCCGTGATGCGGACGTAGAAGAGCCCGGAGCCGCCAGGTCGGGGGTCCGGCGGTCCGGGCTCTGCACACCATGTCGTCCCCCGCGCCCCGGAGTGTTACCACCCCGAGGACGCCAACGCCCCTAACCGTCTATGCCCTATTGACAAGTTAGTCTCCGGGGCGTGTCCTTCAGAGGTGACACAGCACGGAGGGACGCCGACGACGTCGGCGCGGGTCGGGTTCCACGACGGCGAGCTCCTGGTCCAGCGGCGGGCCGGAGTCGACGAGGAGGCCTCCCGGCTGGCCGGGATGCTCGCCGCACCGAGGCTCGACGGGTCGATCGCCGGCTTCGTCGCCGACCGCGACCTGGTCTTCCTCACGGCCCACGACGCGTCGGGGACGCTGTGGACGTCCCCGGTGACCGGTCGACCCGGGTTCACCACGATCGAGGCCGGGCGCCTGCACGTCGCGGGCGCACCCGGGCCCGGCGATCCCCTGGCCGACCTCGGGCCGGGGAACGTCGTCGGGACGCTGTTCGTGGACTTCGGGCGACGCCGCCGGGTCCGCGTCAACGGGGTCGTCACGGGGGTCGGGCCCGACGGGCTGCACATCGACGTCGACCAGGCCTACGGCAACTGCCCGCGCTACATCCACCGCCGTCAGGTGCATCCCGGCGACGAGCCCGACTCCCGACGACCGCGGGTCGAGTACCGCGGGAGCCGGCTCGACCGCGAGTCGGTCGAGCAGATCCACCGGGCGGACACCTTCGTCCTGGGGACCGCGCATCCGGTCTCCGGCGCCGACACGTCGCACCGGGGCGGCGCGCCGGGCTTCGTCCGGGTCGAGCCCGACGGGTCGCTGTGGTGGCCCGACCTCCCCGGCAACAACCTGTTCAACAGCCTCGGGAACATCACCGCCGACCCGCGCGCGTCGCTGGTGTTCCTCGACCCGGCGACGGGCCGCACCGTGCAGATCTCGGGCCGCGCGACGGTCGCCTGGGTCCCGCCGGACAGCCCGGGTGACGACGGGGGGACCGGCCGGCGGGTCCAGGTGTGGCCCGAGCACGTCATCACCACCGAGGGCCCAGCGCGGCACCTCGTCGACACCGAACCCGGCCGCGACCACCCGGTCCCGGCCTGAGCCGCCCCGCGAGCGACCAGGACACACCATGAGCACCGAGACCGTCCTGACCTCCGCCGACTCACCTGGTGGCGCCGGCCCGCTGGAGGGCCGCACCGTGGTGGTCATCGGACGCGGCAGCGGCATCGCCCGGGCGACCGCCCTGGCCGCCCGGGACGCCGGCGCACGCGTCGTCGCCGCGGGCCGCCACCCCGAGGCCCTGGGCGAGGCCTACGCCGACGAGCCGGGGATCCGTACCGAGCTCGTCGACGTCACCGACGACGCGTCGATCGCCGCGCTGGGCGATCACCTCGGCAGCGCCGGGGGCGTGGACCACGTCGTGTCCACCGCGTCCTCCCGCGCCCGCGGGCTGCTCGGCGAGCTGTCCCGGGACGCCGTCCGGGCGTCGTTGGACACCAAGGTCGTCGGACCGCTCATGCTGGCCAAGCACCTCGGGCCGCGGATCCGCCCCGGCGGCTCGTTCGTGCTGTTCTCCGGCGTCGCCGCCTTCAAGATCGCGGTCGGGACGCTCGCCGTCGCCGTCACCAACGGCGCCGCCGACACCCTGACCCGGTCCCTGGCCCTCGAGCTCGCCCCGGTCCGGGTCAACGCCATCTCCCCCGGCGTGATCGACACCGGCGCCTGGGACGCGCTCGGCGAGGAACGCAAGACCGCGATGTACGCGGACATGAGCCGGCGCAACCCCGCCCGGCGCATCGGCACCGCCGAGGACGTCGCCTCCGCGGTGCTGTTCGCCCTGACCAACACGTTCCTGACCGGCGCGACGATCCCCGTCGACGGTGGCGAGGAACTGACCTGAGCCCGCACGACGCGACGGAGCGGAGACCGACGATCATGGGACTGTCCTGGCAGCAAGGACCGCTGGCCGCCGGCGCGGTCGGCCGGTTCCTGACGCCCGAGCCCCTGCCCGGACGACTGCTGTTCGCCGAGCCGCTGCGTCGACGCATGCGGGTGCGCTTCGGCGGCGGCTGGATCGTCGACAGCGAGGACGTCGTGCTGTTGCACGAGCCCGGCCGCTACCCCGTGGCCTACTTCCCCCGCGCCGGCGTCGAACCCGGTGTCCTCGAGCCGATGGCTCACCGCACCGATCACCGCGACCTCGGGGCGACCGCGTGGTTCACCGCCCACCTCGGGGATGCGCACACCGATCGGGCCGCGTGGCAGCACGTGGACCTGCCGGCCCACGCCGCAATGCTCGAGGGGCGCGTCGCGTTCGCGTGGCGGGCGATGGACGCCTTCTACGAGGAGGACGACCGCATCGTCGGACACGCGGCGGACGCCTATCACCGCAACGACGTCCGCCGGACCTCGCGCCACCTGGTCGTCCGCGAAGGCGGTCGCGTGGTGGCGGACAGCCACGCGCCCGTCGTGCTCTACGAGACCGGGTTCGCCCCCCGCTGGTACGTACCGCGGGGGGACGTCGACGAGGCCGCGCTCACGGCCGTGGCGGGTCAGACCTTCTGCCCCTACAAGGGCCTGGCGAGCTACTACACCGTCGGTGGCGCCGAACGCGCCGCCTGGTCCTACCGCGATGCCTGGCCCGAGGTGGCGGCGGTGCGCGACCTGGTCTCCTTCGAGCCGGACAGGGTCGAGGTTGCCCTCGACGGCTCCGTGCTCCACCTCGAGCGCGGCCAGAAGGTCACGCCCCACGGGGTCGACCGCGGCCTGGGCGCCGAGGAGGTCCTCACCCGCTGAGCAGGCCGGCCCCGGCTTCTAGGGTGGTCCGGTGCCGATGACCGCGAAGTACGCCACCACCTGCGGGGTCTGCGCCTCACCTGTCCAGCCCGGCGAGGAGATCGCGCGGGCCGGGGAGCGCTGGGCCCACGCGGCGTGTGCGGGGAACGCGCCGGCCGGGTCGGGCACGACGACCAGGGCCGCCGCGAAGGCGAAGAAGCCGTCGCGCCCGGACATGCCCGCCGTCGAAGGCGCCCTCGAGGTGTGGACCGACGGCGCGTGCTCGGGCAACCCGGGCCCCGGCGGCTGGGCGTGGGCGACCCGGGACGGCCGGCAGGGCAGCGGCGGCGAGCCCGGCACCACCAACCAGCGCATGGAGATCCGGGCCGCGCTCGAGGCGGTGCGTGCCCTCGACGGCCCGCTCGTCGTCGTGAGCGACTCGACCTACGTCGTGAACTGCTTCCGCGACGGCTGGTGGAAGGGCTGGCTCGCGCGGGGTTGGGTGACCAGCGCCAAGAAGCCGGTGGTCAGCCGGGACCTGTGGGAGCCGCTCATCACCGCCGTGAACGAGCGCGGCGACGTCTCCTTCCGGTGGACCAAGGGCCACTCCGGTGACGAGATGAACGACCTGGTGGACCGGCTCGCCGTGGAGCAGTCGAAGTCCGTGTCCGCCTCCTAGTCGGCAGCCGTCACCGGACGGTGCTGCCCGGCGAGGATGTCGGTGGCGAGGCTCGCGATGAGCGCGTCGCGCCCGAGGCGGTGGCCGAAGTCGGCAGCGGCCGCCAGCTCGCGGGACGCCAGCTCCCCGAGCGGGCCGGGCAGCGTGCGGCGGGCATGCTCGGCGGCGGCCCGGTAACGAGATCGCTCGTGCGCCTCGAGGTCGGCCGCTCGTCCGGTGCGGTGCCGGCGGGTGGGATCATGGATCACGGTGGGCCCCCTTGGTCGTCGTGAGCCCTGTCGGCTCATGGGCTGAGCGCACCAGAGGCGGGCGACGTCCCGCCATGCGTAGTTCCCGCCTCGCCCGCGCGAGGGCTCGTGGGTACCGCCGTCCCGCTCACCCACGCCGCGATCTGTGCCCGGGTCCCGACGCCCAGCTTGGCCCGCAGGTTCTCCACGTGACGTTCCGCGGTGCGCTCCCTGATCGACAGCCGCCGGCCGATCTGCCGGTTGGTGTGCCCCAGAGCCACGAGGCGGGCCACCTCGAGCTCCCGCGCGGTGGCGGTGGGACCGGCGGCGACAGCGCGCGCTCGGCGCTCGGCAGGGTCGGCGCGCTCGGCGAGGTAGGGGTGACGGCGTGACCCGGCCCGCTCCCGCAACGCCCGGCCGGCGTCGAAGGCCAGGACCGCGTGCTGGGCCGCCCCTCGGAGCTCGGCCAGACAGCCCAGTGCGTCGAGGGCGTCGGGTAGAGAGCGGCGGTCGCCGATGCGCTCGAACTCGGCGTTCGCGGTGGACAGGAGCTCGCCCGCCCGGTCGAGCTCGCCGTCCAGGAGGGCGAACCAGCCGAGGAAGTAGGAGAACTTCCCCCGGACCCAGGGCATGTCGGGGTGCAGGGCCAGGCCTTCGGCCATCAGCGCGACCGACGACGCCCTCGCGCCTCGGGCGCGCCGGACCAGCGCGAGTGCGCACAGCGCGCGGCTGGACGCCGCGGTGTCTCCGGATCTCCCGGCCACCGCGAGCGCCCGCTCCGCGAGCGGTTCGACGCCCTCGTCGTCACCGCGCATGCAGTGGGACATGACGAGGCTCGCGCTCGACCAGGCCCATGCGCCGTCGTCACCGGCCTCGGCGAACAGCCGCGCGCTCCGGGCCAGCGCACGACGCGCCGTGTCGTGGTCGTCCTGCCAGAGAGCCAGCAGCCCCAGGGCGTCCCACCCCGACGCGACGAGGGCCTTCTCCGGACGCGGGTCGGCGTCGGTGTCCTGCAGCAGGCGTTCGAGGTGGCGACGCCCCTCGGAGAGATAGCCGCGCATGTCCCAGACCCGGTAGAGCCCCGCGGCCACTGCCAGCGCGGTCACGCGGTCCTCGACCGACCGGGGCTCGAGGGCGGCGCGCACGTCGTCGAGTGCGGCCTCGACCCGATCGACGAGCTCGACGACATCCAGGGGCACCGTCGGCGGCCGCGGAATCCCCGCGAGCCGGGCCACCCACGCGAGATGGCGCCTGCGCAGGGCGTCGACCTCGCCGTGCTCGTCGAGCAGTACCCACGCCTGTTCGCGCACGGTGTCGAGCAGGCGGTGGCCCGAGCCGGACGGCTCGCGCACCGCGGTCACGAGCGAGTGGTCGACCAGGGTCGCGAGCGCCGCCGTGACGTCGGTCCCGGGCTCGGCGCACACCTGGGCGGCGGCATCGGTGGTGAAGCGACCCGCGAACACCGCGAGCCGGCGGAAGACCTGCGCGCTGGGTGCGTCGAGCAGGTCGACGCTCCAGCGGACGGCGGCAGCGAGGGTGCGATGGCGGTCCGGGACGCCGCGGCGGGGAAGGGTGACCAGGCCGAGACCGGCGGTGACGCCGGCCAGCACGGTGGCGAGATCGCGTACCCGCAGCTGCGCCGCGGCGAGCTCGAGGGCGAGCGGCAGACCGTCGAGGGCCGTACAGAGTCGAGCGACCGTCGCCGCGTTGCCCGCCTCGAGCGCCATGCCGGGATCGGCCGCGACCGCACGCTCCAGGAAGAGGGCGACGCTGGGACTCGCCGCGACCGCGGCGACGTCGCCCCGGTCGACGACGTGGGGTCCGGGCAGGGCGAGCGGCTCGACCGGCACGACCTGTTCTCCGGGCACCCGCCACGGGGCCCGGCTGGTGCTCAGCAGCCGCACGTCGGGGCAGTGGGCGAGGAGGTCGACGACATCGTCGGCGGCGTCGAGGACGTGCTCGGCGTTGTCGAGCAGCAACAGCTCCGAGCGCTCGGCGAGTTGGGCCCGCAACGTCGCCGCGAGCGATCGGGGTCCTCCCTCGCGCAGACCCAGGGCGCGGGCGATCGCGGGGAGGACCTGGTCGACGACGCGGACCGGTGCGAGATCGACGAAGACGGCTCCGCGTCCCAGAGCGACCTCGACCGCGAGACGGGTCTTCCCGACGCCGCCGGGCCCGACCAGGGTCACCCAGCGCGCCCGTTCGAGCAGGGTTCGTGCGCGTGCGCACTCCTGGTCGCGGCCCACGAGGGACTGGAGCGGGTGCGGGACGCCCGACACCGCCCGCCTCACCCGCGGCCCCATCACGTGATGGTAGGCAGTCCGCTGCCGAGGTCGATACCGGGAGAAGCACCCGAGTCGCACGGTGCTGGTCCTCGTCCGAGGTCGTCACGCCTCGTCGCGGGCGGACTTCGGCGCCGACGGGCTAGGGGGGAGTGAGGCCCTCGATCATGAGCGCGACAGTGAAGTCGAAACGTTCGTGCCCCTCGCCCGCGGTGAGCTCGGTGGCGTGGGCTCTGGTGTGCGGGAAGGTCTCGGCCGGCAGGGCGGCGAAGCGGCGGAGGAGTTCGTCGCGGTCGAGGACCCAGGCGGTGTCGTCGTCGGTCGATCGCTGCCGCACGATTGAGGTCTCGAGGCTGTAGGCGGCCACGTACAGCGTCAGGGCGTCGATGCCCCAGGCCGCGGTCTGCGGGGCGACGCCGCCGGCGAGCAGGATGGCGAGCATCCCCTCGCTGACCCGGGCGATCTCCAGGTCGGTGGGGACCATGGCGAGCGCGGCGCGCGAGATGCCCGGGTAGCGCAGGTACTGGTCGCGCATCGCGGTGCACACGTCGCGAATCTGCACGCGCCAGGTCGTCGGGTCCGGTTCGGGGAGGACGAGCTCGGCGCACAGCCGCCCGATGAGCAGCTCGTCGAGGTCGGCCTTGTTGACCACGTGTGCGTATAGCGAGGCCTGGCCGGTGTCGAGCGCCGCGGCGAGCCGGCGCATCGTCAGGGCCTCGTAGCCCTCGGTGGCGACGAGGTCGAGCGCGGTCCCGACGATCCGCCCCGGGGTGAGCGGGGCCTTGCGCGGCCGGGTGTCCGGCTCGGGCGACCGGTGGCGCGTCGCGCGCCGCTCTCGCGGGTTCACGGCACCACCCTAGCTTGACACGAACGAGGTCCTTCCTATAAGACCAGCGATCGTGTCAATAGAACAGCGTTCGTTGCCCGATTCGGTCGCGCTCCTCCTCCCCCGCCGCCGGGCGGTCGCGGTGCTGGTCGTGGTGTTCGTCGCCGACGTGATGGACGTGCTGGACACGACCATCGCCAACCTCGCCGGCCCGTCGATCCGCGCCGACCTCGGCGGCAGCGACACGACGCTGCAGTGGGTGCTCGCGGCGTACACCGCGACCTTCGCGATCGGCCTGGTGACCTCGGGCCGGCTCGGGGACCGCTTCGGGCGACGGCGACTGTTCCTGGCCGGCATGGTCGGCTTCACCCTGGCCTCGCTGGCGTGCGGGCTCGCCCCGGGCGTCGCGTTCCTGATCGCCGCCCGCGCGGTGCAGGGCCTGGCCGGGTCGGTGATGATCCCCCAGGGCCTCGCGCTGGTGAAGGTGGTGTTCCCGCCCGAGCAGCTGCGCCGGGCCCTGGTCCCGTTCGGCCCGGTCGTGGGTCTGACCACCGTCGCCGGACCCGTCCTGGCCGGCTGGCTGCTGCACCTGGATCTGTTCGGCAGCCAGTGGCGGGCCATCTTCCTGATCAACGTCCCGATCGGGATCGTCGCCGCGGCCCTGGGCTGGTTCCTGCTCCCGACGCGGTCCGGCGAGGACCCCGGCCTGCGCCTCGACCTGGTCGGGGTCGCGCTGCTCACGCTGGCATCGGTGCTGCTCATCGTGCCCCTGGTCGAGGGTCGCGCGTACGGCTGGCCCGCCTGGGCGTTCGTGATGCTGGCCGGCGCGGTCGTCGCCCTGGTCGCGTTCGCGGCCTCCGAGCGCCGCAGCCACCACCCGGTGATCACCCCCTCGCTGCTGCGCCGGCGCAGCTTCGTCGTCGGGCTGGTCGTCACCGGCGCCTTCTTCGCCTCCTTCACCGGGTTCCAGCTCGCGGTCACCCTGCTGCTCCAGCTCGGGCTGGGCTGGTCCCCGCTGGCCACCGGCCTCGCCCTCATCCCGTGGGCGCTGGGCCTCGCCCTGGCCATCGGCCTCGGCGGTGCCGTGCTCGCCGCGAGGTTCGGCCGCGGCTCCGTGCAGGTCGGTCTGGGCATCGGCGTCCTCGGCCTGCTCGGACTGTGGTGGACCCTCGTCCACGCCGGTGGAGCGCTCACCGCCTGGGCCACGGCACCGAGCCTGGCGATCATCGGCTTCGGCTCCGGGATGGTCTTCATCCCGATCTTCGACTACATCCTCGGCGACGCGACGATCGAGGAGGTCGGCACCGGCTCCGGGATGCTCAACGCCGTCCAGCAGTTCGCCAACGCCCTCGGCTTCGCCGCGCTGGGCACCGTGTTCTTCACCCGCACGGACCTCGGCGGCACCGACGCGGTCTTCTCCGGCGCCGAGCTCGTCATCGCCGTCGCCGTCGGGCTCTACCTGGTCACCCTCTTCCTGGTCGGCCTGCTGCCGGCCCACACCCGGCTCGCCGAGCGCTGATCCGGTCGTCCGTGCTCTCCCGTCCCGCTCACGCCGATCGGGGTGTGGCGCTCCTCAGGACGGATCGTGATCGCCCAGGACGAGGTCGTGGGCGATGATCCGGGCGGCCACCTCCGCGATCGGGCGTGCGCTGGCGTAGGCATGGGCGCGGATCCCGTCCAGGGCCTGGCCCACCCCGAGGTGCTCGGCCACGGCCACCATGCCCGAGGCCTGATGCACCTCGGCGTGCACGTCCCTCAGCCACCCCGGGTCCGCGGGCACGCCGTCGACGCGGTCCCGTCCGCTGTCGGCGGCGTGCTCGAGCAGGGTCTCGGTGGCCAGCCCGGCCAGCAGCAGCGCCGCATCGAGCTGGGCCGGGGTCAGCGACCCCGGTGTGATGCGGTAGAGGTCGAGCGTCCCCAGCCCGACCGCACCGACCTGCAGGGGCAGTGAGAACACCGCGGCCACCCCCACGGCCAGGGCCTCGGCGGCGAACCCCGGCCACCGAGCCGCCTCGGCGACGAGGCGGCCGACCAGGACCGGTGCGCCGGCGGCGAAGGCGTCCAGGCACGGGCCCTGCCCGGCGGTCAGCTGCAGGTCCTCCAACTGCCGGCTCCACTCACCGCTGCACGCGATCTGGTCGCGACGTCCCGCGATGCCGTCGGCGA
>JAVXWR010000658.1:0-3561 GCA_032230725.1 Actinomycetota bacterium | reverse complement strand
GCGGGTCGACCTGGCGCATCGTCAGGTCCGCCATCCCGTAGGCCTGCAGCGCGATCGACGCGCTGACCTCGCCGAGCGCCTCCTGGTACTCGGGGCGGGGATCCATCGCGGCGGCCATGCGGAGCTGGGCCCGGGCCTCCTCCAGCCGCGACTGCCGCTGCAGGGTGCGACCGAGGGCGAAGCGGGCGTAGTGGTCCGCGGGGTCGATCTCCAGCACCCGGAGGAAGCCCGCCTCGGCCCGCCGGAACTGGGCCGACGCGAGGTACGCGCGCGCCGCCAGCAGGTGCACCGACGCGGCGTCCGGCTCCACCTCCAGCAACGGCGCGAGGGTCTTCAGCGCGTCCAACGGGCGGCGGTGCTCGAGCAGTTGTTCCGCCCGGCGGAAGGCCGTCACCATGCCGCCCGCGGCGGGTCCGGAGTCCGCCCAGACCCCCGCGCTCCCGGGCGACGAACCGCCGCCTGGTCCGGCACCGTCCCGTTCCGTTTCCCGCGGCGACGACATTCCCGCACGGTAGGTCCCCGGCGCGCGCGACGCGAGACCGGACCGTGTCAGCCACCCGGGTGGCAGCCCCGCGCACACAGGGCGACGTCGCCCACGCCGTGGCTCACCCCGCCCGGAGGGCGCGGCAGCTAGCATCGGCGCCCGATCACGTGTCGACGCAGTCGCAGCAGGAGGAGGCCGATCCGTGGCGGTCATCGAGCAGGTCGGTGCCCGGGAGATCCTGGATTCCCGGGGGACCCCGACGGTCGAGGTGGAGGTGGCCCTCGACGACGGCACCCTCACCCGGGCCGCGGTCCCCTCGGGGGCGAGCACCGGTGAGCACGAGGCCGTCGAGCTGCGGGACGGCGACAAGAGCCGCTACCTCGGCAAGGGGGTCGAGAAGGCGGTCGGCGGGGTCCTCGACGAGATCGGCCCCGGTCTCGTCGGGATGGACGCCACCGAGCAGCGGGTGGTCGACCAGAAGCTGATCGACCTCGACGGCACTCCGGACAAGTCCCGGCTCGGCGCGAATGCGCTGCTGGGGGTGAGCCTCGCGGTGGCCCGGGCGGCCGCGGAGTCCGCCGAGCTGGACCTCTTCCGCTACATCGGCGGCCCGAACGCGCACGTGCTGCCGGTGCCGATGATGAACATCCTCAACGGGGGCGCCCACGCCGACTCCGGCGTCGACGTCCAGGAGTTCATGATCGCCCCGGTCGGTGCGGACACCTTCCGCGAGGCCCTGCGCTGGGGCGCCGAGGTCTACCAGGCGCTCAAGGCGGTGCTGAAGAAGAACGGCCTCTCGACGGGGCTCGGTGACGAGGGCGGCTTCGCGCCGTCGCTGCCCAACAACCGCGAGGCGCTGGACCTGATCAGCACCGCGGTCGGGCAGGCCGGGCTCACCCTCGGCCGCGACGTCGTCCTCGCGCTCGACGTGGCCGCGAGCGAGCTGTTCTCCGACGGCGCCTACACCTTCGAGGGCCAGAAGCGCAGCGCCGCCCAGATGAGCTCGTACTACGGCGAGCTGCTCGACGCCTACCCGCTGGTCTCCCTCGAGGACCCCCTCGGGGAGAACGACTGGGAGGGCTGGAGCCGGCTGACCGCCGACATCGGCGACCGCGTCCAGATCGTCGGTGACGACCTCTTCGTCACCAACATCGAGCGGCTCGAGGAGGGCATCGAGCGGCGCGCCGCGAACGCCCTGCTCGTCAAGGTCAACCAGATCGGCACGCTCTCCGAGACGCTCGACGCGATGAGCCTCGCGCAGCAGTACGGCTACCGCTGCATGATGAGCCACCGCTCCGGCGAGACCGAGGACACGACGATCGCCGACCTCGCCGTCGCCACCAACTGCGGCCAGATCAAGACCGGCGCCCCGGCCCGGTCCGAGCGGGTCGCGAAGTACAACCAGCTGCTGCGCATCGAGGAGGCCCTCGGCGACGCCGCGCGCTACGCCGGCGACCTCGCCTTCCCGCGCTTCGACCCGGAGAGCTGAGCCGAGGACCCCGGAGGGACCCGAGACCGTGCCGACCCGGCCCCGCCCGCCGTCGCCGCCGCCCGACCCGGCTCCACGCCGCCGGTCGGGCGGGGGACGCGCGACGGCGGGTGCGGGTCGCCCGGGCACGACGGGTGCCGCGACTCCCGCGACGACGGGTACGGCGGGTACGGCGGCGGGTGCCGCCACCACCACCGTCGCCCCGGGGAGCGCGACGACCTCGGCCACCGCGGCACCGTCCCGGCCCCGCGCCCGCGTCCGGGCCCGCCAGGGTCCGCGTCGGGACGCCCAGCGCACCGCGCTGCGCCGCCACCCGCTCTCGGATCGCCGGGGCACGAGCGCTCCCGCGGCCGCCCAGGCGGCGGCGCGGGCGGCCCGCGCCACCCGGGGCGCGCTCGGGCTGTCCACCGCACGCCGGGCGGCCCTGCTCGCCGTCGTCGTGTGTGCCCTGGCCCTCACGGTCGCGGTGCCGTTGCGCAACTACGTCTCCCAGCGCCACGAGCTGGCGGCGGTCGCCGAGCAGCAGCGCCACCTCGACGCCGACGCCGCCTCCCTGCGCGCCGAGCGCTCCGCGATGGACGACCCGGCACACGTCGAGGCCCTGGCCCGCGCCCGCCTCGGGTACGCCCGGCCCGGTGAGACGCCCTACCGCGTGGAGCTGCCCGGCGACGCCGCGGCCGGCGGGCGGGCCGCGGACACCGGCGCCGCGCTCGCACCCTCGGAGGCCGACCTGCCCTGGTACACCCGCGTGGCCCGGGGCACCCTCGGCACCGCCCGGTGACCCCGCGCGTCCCCGTGACCGAGCCGCTGCGCGAGGGCGACCGGGAGGCCGTCGGCGCCCAGATCGGGCGGGCGCCCCGGGGGCTGCGCGCGGTCGCGCACCGGTGCCCGTGCGGGCTCCCGTCCACGGTGCAGACCGCGCCGCGCCTCGAGGACGGGACGCCGTTCCCGACCCTCTACTACGCCACCTGCCCCCGGCTCACCTCGCGGATCGGGACCCTGGAGGCCGAGGGCCTCATGCGGACCCAGACCGAGCGACTGACGACCGACCCCGACTTCGCCGCCGCCTACGAGGCCGCCCACCGCGCCTACCTGACCGAGCGGGACGCGATCGAGCCGCTCGGCACCGACGTCAGCGCCGGCGGCATGCCGGACCGCGTGAAGTGCCTGCACGTGCACGTGGCCCACACCCTCGCCGTCGGGCCCGGGGTGAACCCGGTCGGTGACGAGACACTCGCGCTGCTGCCCGAGTGGTGGGCGGCCGGGCCGTGTGTGGAGCGTCCCGGGGGTTCGTGATCGACGACGGTTTCCTGACGTCCGGAGAAGGGGAGCACGCCGATAGGGAGACTTTTCCGACGTCGGGGCGACCGGATCGTGGCCCCGGGACCCCGATCGCGAGCCGCCGTCGGCGACACAGCGTCGTCGTCGGCAGCGACACGGGTGATCCCCTGACACGGCCCGGTAGGGACCGCCGTCGCGCCTTGCCGCACCGGCGGCCGGACGTCACGATTGCTCCGGCCGGCGAGTGCGCAGCACCCGTCCGGCCCGGTTCTCCGGTGGTGCGGACGGCCCACCGGGACGCGGGGTC
>JAVXWR010000655.1:0-3333 GCA_032230725.1 Actinomycetota bacterium | reverse complement strand
GGATGGCCGCCCAGGTCCTCAAGCTGCTGGGGGTGGAGCCGCGCGACGAGAAGGAGTCGGCCTACACGCCCTCCGAGCTCGCCGAGGCGGTCTCGGAGTCCCAGCGCGAGGGACTGCTCGACGCCTCGCAGACCCGCCGCCTCACCCAGGCCTTGAACACCGCCGAGCGCACTGTCGCCGACGTGATGATCCCCCGCGAACGGCTTACCGTCCTGCCCGCGCACCCCACCGTCGGTGCGCTGGAGGAGGCGGTGGCCCGGACCGGGTTCTCCCGCTACCCGGTGCAGGCCCCCGAGGCCCCGGACGCCCATCCCCGCCTGGACACCGACCCGCTCGAGCCGGGCACGGACCCGCTCGGGCCGAGCCGGACCGGGGTGGCGCCGAGCGTGGAGCTCGTCGGGTACCTGCACATCAAGGACGTCCTCGACCTCGACGGCGAGCTCGACGAGGTGGTGCCCGCCGAGCGTGTGCGGGCCCTGCCGCGGCTCTCGGTGGACGCGCCGGTCGACGAGGCGCTCGCGACGATGCGCCGCGAGGGCTCCCATCTGGCGCGGGCCGAGGACGGGGACGGGGTCACGGTCGGCGTCGTCGCCCTCGAGGATCTCGTCGAGGAGTACGTCGGCACGGTGCGGGACAGCACCCACGTGGCCCGCTCGGCGGCCCGCGGCACGTCCTGAACCCTCCGTCGCGGTGTGGGATCGCGCCGGGCGGGGGATCAGTCGGGCATGGCCGCCTCCCCCGAGCACGCTCCCCGCACCGACGTCGTCGTGGTCGGCGCCGGAATCAGCGGGATCGCCTGCGCCCGGGTGCTCACCGACTCCGGCGTCGGAGTCCGGGTCCTGGAGCGGGCCCGTCACGTGGGCGGGCGGCTCTCCAGCCCGGAGCTGCCGCGGGGCGAGGGGGCCGTGGGCGGGCGCCCCGTCGACCTCGGCGCGGCCTACTTCACGGTCTCGGGCTCCGACGAGCCGGGCGCGGCCGAGTTCGCGGCGCTCGTCGACGACTGGAACGGGCGCGGCCTCGCGGTGCCGTGGACCGACACGCTGTCCGCGCGCGACGCGGACGGGACCTGGGAGTCCAAGCCGGGCCCGCAGCGCTGGGCGGCCCCGGGCGGCCTGCGGTCCCTGGTGGCCGACCTCGCGCAGGGGCTGCGGGTCGAGACCGGCCGCACCGTCACCGAGGTGACGCCCGGGCCCGCCGTCGACGGCGAGGCGGCGACGGCGGTGGTGCTCGCGATGCCCGACCCGCAGGCCGCCCGGCTGGTGTCCGCGCCGCTGCGGGCCGCGTCGGTGGTGGCCGGCCAGGAGTGGGAACCGGTGATCGCGGTGGCGCTCGGCTACGAGGAGCGGAGCTGGTCCGACGACCTCACGGCGGCCTTCGTCAACGGCCACCCCGACCTCGCGCTCATCGCCGACGACGGGTCGCGGCGCGGGGACGGCGCCCCGGTGCTGGTCGCGCACACCACCGGCGAGCTCGCGCGCCGGCACCTCGAGGACCCGGAGGGCGTCGTGCCCACCGTCGTCGACGCCGCCGGCGCGCTGCTCGAGCTGGACCGCGGGCCGACCTGGACCCACGCCCACCGCTGGACCTACGCGAGCCCGGCGCAGCCCCACGACTCGCCCTACCACCTCGACGACGACCTCCTCGCGGTCGTCGGCGACGGCTGGGGCAGCCCGAAGGTCGAGACGGCGTGGCGCTCGGGGACGCTCCTCGGGCGCGCGCTGGCCGCTCGGGTCCGCTGCTGACCCCGACGTCGTTCTGAAGCGTTGGGCCCCCTCGCTCGAATAGATGGGCCAGGGGCGCCCTTCACCGGAACGCTCACTCCGCCCTCCCATGATCATCAGCACACCACGCACGATCTCCGGCGCAGAACCTGCGTGGTGTGCTGTTGATCGACGAGGAGGACGGGGCGGGCGGGGCGGGTCGGGCTGGAGGGTGCCGAGGGCCATTACGCGTCGGCGAGCTCCTCCAACGGCGGGCAGGAGCAGACCAGGTGGCGGTCGCCGTGCGCGGAGTCGATGCGCCGCACCGGCACCCAGATCTTGTCGGGGCGCCCCGCCACGGGGAACGCGGCCTCCTCGCGGGTGTACGCGTGGTCCCAGTCGGCGGTCGTCACCGAGCGGGCCGTGAACGGGGCGTGCACCAGCGGGTTGTCGTCCGCCGGCCACTCCCCCGCCTCGACCTTGGCGGCCTCCGCGCGGATCGCGATCATCGCGTCGCAGAAGCGGTCGATCTCCGCGAGGTCCTCGGACTCGGTCGGCTCCACCATGAGCGTGCCGGCCACCGGGAACGACATCGTCGGGGCGTGGAACCCGTAGTCGGCGAGCCGCTTGGCGACGTCGTCCACGGTGATGCCCGACGACTTCGTCAGCGGGCGCAGGTCGAGGATGCACTCGTGGGCGACGAAGCCGCCCGCCCCGGCGTAGAGCACCGGGAACGACGAGCGCAGCCGGGCGGCCACGTAGTTCGCGGCGGCCACCGCGGTCAGCGTCGCGCGCCGCAGCCCGTCGACGCCCATGAGCCGGACGTACGCCCAGGAGATCGGCAGGATCGACGCGGAGCCCCACGGCGCGCCCGCCACCGGCCCGACCCCGGTCGACGGCCCCGCCGAGGGCTGCGCGGGGTGGTTGGGCAGGAACGGTGCGAGGTGTTCGGCGACCCCGATCGGCCCGACGCCTGGTCCGCCCCCGCCGTGCGGGATGCAGAAGGTCTTGTGCAGGTTCAGGTGGCTGACGTCGGCGCCGAAGCGGCCCGGACGGGCGAGCCCGACGAGCGCGTTCAGGTTGGCGCCGTCGACGTAGACCTGCCCGCCGGCGTCGTGCACCGCGGCGAGGACCTTGCGCACGTTCGGCTCGTACACCCCGTGCGTCGACGGGTAGGTGATCATGATCGCGGAGAGCTTGTCCCCGACGTCACCGATCACGCGGTGCAGGTCGTCGATGTCGACGTCACCGCGGTCGGTGGTCTTGACGACCTTCACCCGCATCCCCGCCGAGATCGCCGACGCGGCGTTGGTGCCGTGCGCCGAGGAGGGGATGACGCAGACGTCGCGGTGGCCCTCGCCGCGCGAGTGGTGGTAGGCGCGGATGGCGAGCAGCCCGGCGAGCTCGCCCTGTGAGCCGGCGTTGGGCTGCAGCGACACCGCGTGGTAGCCGGTGAGGTGCACCAGCCAGGCCTCGAGGTCCCGGATAACCTGCATCATCCCGGGGGCGTCGGACTCCGGCGCGAACGGGTGCAGCTCGGCGAAGCCGGGGTAGGTGATCGGCTCCATCTCGGCGGTGGCGTTGAGCTTCATCGTGCAGGAGCCCAGCGGGATCATGCTGCGGTCGAGCGCGA
>JAVXWR010000626.1:0-4412 GCA_032230725.1 Actinomycetota bacterium | reverse complement strand
ACCCGTCCTCGGAAGGGCGGGACGCGCGGCGGTCACCTCGACGGAGGGGGTCTCGGCGAACAGCTCGTCGACGAGGTCAGCAGGACGCGACACGGGGGGCCTCCACACCGGCGGCAGGGACGTATTGGTTCGGACCGATGCTCAGCCAGCTGCTGCTCGTGCCCTGGGCGCCGGAGCGCACCTGGCCGACGGCGCTGCACTCGACGGCCACGCGGGCGCCGGCGGCGACGGCGCCGACGGCGGACGAGGCGTCGGAGGGGGCGGAGCGGACGACGAGGGTCGGCGCCCCGGTGGGCTTGGCGAGCGCGGAGGGGCCGGTCCCGGTCCAGAGGTAGGTGACCTGGACCCAGGCGTTGTCGCGCAGGCCGAGGTCGTCGTAGAAGGTGCCGTCGGCGAGGTCGATGCCCGCGGGGTTGGCGACGGTGCGCCCGTAGCCGTCCTTGCCGCCGTTGTAGTGCTGCTGGTTCGCGGCCTGCGCCTCCGGCATGCCCAGCGGGAGGTCCTTCCAGCTCTGCCGGGTCGCGGCGGGGTTCCAGTAGTCGTCCTTGGTGTTCCAGGGGCCGACGTCCCAGACCGGCGACCAGGCGCAGCGCCCGGTCGGGGCGCAGACCTTGACGCTGTAGTCGCCGGTGTTGCGCGGCGAGAGGCCGCGACGCGAGGGCAGTGCGACGAAGTGGTCGCGGGCGACGATGACGTGCCCGTTCGCGGTGGTCCCGCCGACCAGCCCTTCCCGCGTCGCGAAGACGCGGCTGCCGACGGCGGGGGTGGCCAGGGGGGCCGGGCCCGCCCGGGTGCGGTCCGCGGCGAGCCAGAGGCGCTGGAGGGCGGGGCCGGCGCCGTGGTCGCCGGCGACGAGCGTCGCGCGGACCTGCACCGACGTGGTCGCCTCCGGGAGCGCGGCCGGGCCACCGGGGCTCGCCGGCTCCCACTGGCTCCACGTGCGGTCGGCCCGCAGGCCCCGCACGTCGACGAGGACCTGGGCCCCCGGCGGGACCTCGGCGGTGACGTCGGCGGACACCCGGTCCACCGGGGTCGGGGTGTGGCGCGGGGCGAGCAGCAGCTCGCCCTCGGCCAGCGGGGAGCGGGCGCTCTGGGCCCGGACGATGTCACCGGCGAGGCGGACGGCCCCCGCGGTGGCGACGACGTTGGTGTCGTCGCCGCCGACCACGGCGAGCTCGGCGATCCACGCGTCCCCCGGCGAGGCGGCGCCCGCGGTGGGCGCCTCCGCGAGAGCCACGAGGAGCGCGATCACCGTGAGCACCGCCGCGAGCACCGGGCGGAGAGCGGCACGTCGCCTCCCGCGCCCCGGCGCCCGCCCCCCGGGCCCCCGGTCGCGCTCCGCCCGCGCGGTCATCATGGTCATCGCGTCCTCTCCCTCGCCGTCCGGGACCGCGGCGCGGCCCCGAACGCCGCATGCCCCGGTCCGGGACGCCGCAGAGTTGACGCTGCGTAAACCTCTGGGTCAAGAGCGACACGTGGTGTGCGTGTGAGTGATGACCGGCTAGGTGACAACCGTTCGTGCAGGTCATGGGCATGCGACCGGCCACCGATCGGGGCCCGCGCCACCCCGGCCGGGTGCTCATCGACGCCGTGGAGACGCTCGGACACCGGATTCGCCACCCGACACGGTGACGGCGGGTGACCGATCGGGGGTGACGGACCGAACGGCGTCGCGGCGTGCGCCCGCCGCCGGGGCTCACGCGTCCTTCATCTCCGGCCGACCGCCGCGGGGTTGGGTGGCGGCCCGGGACCGGGTACCCCGACGGCCCCGACGACGAGGAGGGCCGGATGACCCCGATCCCCGACTTCGACCACCTGCCGCTGCCCGCGGTGTCCCACCGCATCCGCGCGCTGGACCTCGCTCAGCTCGACGAGCTCATGGAGCACGAGCAGGCGCACGGCAACCGCCTGCCGGTGCTCGAGGTGATGCGCTCGCGCCGCCGCGAGCTCGAGGACGGCGCGACGCCGTCCGACGGCGACCAGGGCGACGTGCACCCGGAGACCGGAGGCACCGCGCACGGCTCGCCGGTCGACCCGTCCTCGGCCGCCGAGCCGGGGCCGCCGCACCGCCACGGCCTGCGCCAGATGACCTGGGGCGGCTAGGACACGACGGGCAGGTCCGGGGTGGAGACGTCGTAGACCGACCCCGGTCGGGTCAGCAGCGGGCCGAGCACGGCCGCCTTGCGCGCGTCGTCGGCGTCCGCCCCCCAGCGCACGGTGCGGTCGGCGCCGAGGGAGAACGACACGTCGTACGGGCTCGTCGCCCGCAGCTCGGTGATCTTCCCACGCAGGTCCGGCGGCAGCGCCTCGAGCACGCGGACGGCGGCCATCGTCGTGGGGTCCGAGGGCGACGCGGTGATCCCCGGGGCGAGGACGAGCCGCGGGATGCCCGGCGGCGGAGCCGGCATCGTGCGGTACGCGAAGCCGGTCCCGTCGACGAGCGCCACCCCGCTCCCGAGCGGCATCGCGGCGACCGGCTCCCGCTCGGTCACCGTCACCGTCACGGTGTGCGGCACGGAGCGGCGTACGTCGACGGTCGCCACCCGCGGGATCGTCTGCACCCGGGCGTCGAGGTCCGCGGTGTCGAGCCAGAGCAGCGACGCGCCCGGCGCCACCTGCGCGGCCGCCCGGACGGCGGGCAGCGTCTCGGCCGTCGCGCCGTCGACCTCGACGTCGGTCACGTCGAACACCGAGGAGAAGCCCAGCAGCCACACCAGGCCGGCCACCACGGCGGCCGCGCCGAGACCGCCGAGACCGCGACGGAGCAGGGTGCGGCGCCGCGCCGCCCTGGCCTCCGGCGCGGCGTGGTCCCGCGGACCCCGATCACGCGGCGGGCGGCTCGACGGGCGCCGCCGACGCTCGGCGCCGGCGCGCGACGACGCGCCCCGCGACGACGAGCCCCGCGAGGAGGCGCCCCGCGCCGAACCGCTCCGGGACGACGCGCCCCGCGACGCCCCACCCCTCGACCCCCCGGCCGGGGGAGCGCCCCGCCGGGGCGTGGACGACGACGGGCTGCGCGGGTCCGCCCGGCCCTCCCCGCCCTCGGCGGCGCCGCTGCGCGAGGGGCGCCGGCGCGGGGCGGGGGGCAGGGGGTCAGCTCCCCGCGCGGTCGGCGCCCGCGCCGACGGGGGCGTCGGGAAGGGCCGGGGCCTCGAGGCGCTCCAGCTCGGAGAGCACCTCCGGGCCCAGCACCGTCACGTCGCCGGCGCCCATGGTGATCACGAGGTCCCCCGGGCGGGCGAGCTCGGCGAGCAGGGTGGGCACCGCGGCCCACGAGGGCTCGTAGTGCACCCGCTCGGGCGGCAGGTCGATCCGCGCGGCGATGAGCTCCCCGGACACGCCGGGCTCGGGCTGCTCGCGGGCGCCGTACACGTCGAGCACGACGACCTCGTCGGCCAGCGAGAGCGCCTCCCCGAACTGCGCGGCGAAGTCCCGGGTGCGCGAGTACAGGTGCGGCTGGAAGGCCACCAGCAGGCGCCCCCGCTCCCCCAGCACCGGGCGGGCCGCCCGCAGCTGCGCGGCGACCTTCGTCGGGGCGTGGGCGTAGTCGTCGTAGACCCGCACGCCCGCGGCCTGGCCGCGCAGCTCGAACCGGCGCCGGACCCCGGTGAACGACGCGAGCCCGGCGAGCAGCCGGGGCAGCGGCGCGCCGAGGTCGAGCCCCGCGAGCAGCGCGGCGCACGCGTTGAGCGCCTGGTGCTCCCCGGCGACGCCGAGCCGCAGCTGGTGCCGGGCCTCGCCCACCTGCAGGTCCAGCAGCCCCGTCGAGGCCTCCGGGCGGTAGTCGAGGACCGTGACGTCGTCGGCCCCCGTCGCGGCCCGGCCGTAGCGGCGCACCCGGACGCCCGCGGCCTCGGCGCGGTCCCCCAGCGCGGCGGACCCGGGGTCGTCGGCGCACACGACGAGGCAGCCGCCCGGCTCGATCCGCGCGGCGAACGCGTCGAACACGGCCACGTAGGCCTCTGCGGTGCCGTGGTGGTCGAGGTGGTCGGGCTCGACGTTGGTCACGATCGCGACGGCCGGCGAGTAGGCGAGGAACGAGCCGTCGCTCTCGTCGGCCTCCGCGACGAACACGTCGCCGTGGCCGTGGTGGGCGCTCGACCCGGAGGCCAGCAGGTCCCCGCCGATCATGAACGACGGGTCGGCGCCGCAGGCCTGCAGCGCGACCACCAGCATCGACGTCGTCGAGGTCTTGCCCGCGCTGCCCGAGACGCAGGCCGCGCGGTGGTCGGCCATGAGCTCGGCCAGCACGGCCGAGCGGTGCAGCACCGGGACGCCGCGCGCCGCGGCCTCGAGCAGCTCGGGGTTGTCCGGGTCGGCCTGGTGGACGGCCTTGGTGGTGACGAGGGCGCTGGGGCCGCCGGGGAGCAGGTCGAGGTTGGACGCGTCGTGCCCGACGGCGACCTCCGCCC
>JAVXWR010000615.1:0-4119 GCA_032230725.1 Actinomycetota bacterium | reverse complement strand
CTCCCCGCCGACCTCGGGATCCGGGTCGCCGCCCGCGCGCTCGGCCTGCCCGAGCGTGACCGCGACCTGATCGCCCGCGCCGAGGTCTGGCGGCCCTACCGGGCGTACGCGACGCAGTACCTGTGGTCGGCCCTCGACCACGCCGTCAACACCATGCCGGGCTGATCAACGACGGCTGATCAACGCCGGAAGACTGACACTCCTGACGCTCAGAAGAGTCGCTGGCCGACCGTCTCCAGGTCGAGCAGGGTGCGCTTGCGGTCCAGCCCGCCCGCGTACCCGGTCAGCGACCCGTCGGAGCCGATCACCCGGTGGCACGGCACGACGATGGCGACCGGATTGCGGGCCATCGCGCCGCCGACCCGACGGGAGTCCGAGAGCGGCAGTCCGACCGCCGTGGCCAGCTCGCCGTACGTGATCGTCTCGCCCCAGCCGACCGGGTCGAGGCCCTCGAGGACCCGACGGTGCGCGGCGCTGGTCCCCGACAGGTCCACCGGCACCGTGAACGTGCGGAGGGTGCCGTCCAGGTAGGCGTCGATCTCGGCCTGCGCGGCCGCGACGACGCGGTCGCCCGCCTCGCTGCGGGGGCCGGGGACCTCCGGCGGGGAGAACCCGAGCAGGGTCAGCCCGACCTCGGAGGCCTCCAGGTAGAGCGTCCCGATCCGGGTCTCGTGCGCGACGGTCATGTCCGGGAGAACCCCACCGCGACCCGCAGGGTTGCGGCTCAGCCGCCGGCGAACGGGGGCAGCACGTCGACGGTGGACCCGTCGGGCAGCGGGACGGTCCGCTCGTGCACCGCGAGGCCGTCGAGCAGCAGGCTGCTGGCGGCGAGGACCCGGGTGAGGGCCTCGCCGTGGTCCGCGGCGATCGCGGCGACGAGGTCGGTGACCGTGGTTCCGGCGGGGAGCGTCACGGCCTCACCGGCGACGCCCGCCGCGGCCTTCGCTCCGGCGAAGTAGCGCACGGTGGCGGTCACGTCCGCGCCCGAGGCGCCGACACGGCGGGTGGGGGTCTCCAGGGAGCTGGTCACTCGGCGCTCATCCTCCGATCGCGCTCATGGGCCGGTCGGGCTGCAGGAACCCGGGGTCGTCGATCCCGTGGCCGGCCTTCTTGCCCCACATCGCGACCCGCCAGGCGTCCGCGATCTCGGCGTCGGTGCCGCCACCGCGGAGCAGGCCCCGCAGGTCGTTCTCCGAACGGGCGAACAGGCAGGTGCGGACCTGGCCGTCGGCGGTGAGCCGCGTCCGGTCACAGGTGCCGCAGAAGGGGCGGGTCACCGAGGCGATGATCCCGACCCGCGCCGGGCCGCCGTCAGGTCGAAGGTACCCGGGCACCAGGAAGCGCTCGGCCGGGGCACCGCCGCGCTCTGCGGGGTCCGGGGTGAGCGTGAAGCGCTCCGACAGCGCGGCGAGGACCTGCTCAGCGGTGATCATCCGGTCGCGCTGCCAGGAGTGCCCGGCGTCGAGCGGCATCTGCTCGATGATGCGCAGCTCGAAGCCCTCGGCGAGCGCCCAGGCCAGCAGGTCGGGCGCCTCGTCGTCGTTGAGCCCCGGCATGAGCACCGTGTTGATCTTCACCGGGGTGAGGCCTGCGTCGCGGGCCGCTGAGAGCCCGGCGAGGACGTCGCCCAGGCGGTCGCGGCGGGTGATCTCGGCGAACCGCTCGCGCCGCAGCGTGTCCAGCGAGACGTTGACCCGGCCCAGGCCGGCGTCGGCGAGCCGGCGGGCACGCCGCGCGAGGCCGAGCGCGTTGGTGGTCACCGACGTCTCGGGGCGCTGGGGCAGTGCGGTGGTCGCGGCGACGATGTCCTCGAGGCCGCGCCGCAGGAGCGGTTCCCCGCCGGTGAACCGGATCTGGCGGACGCCGAGATCCTCGACGCCGATGCGGACGAGCCGCACCACCTCGTCGTCGGTGAGCGCCTCGTCGGTCGGCATCCACTCCAGGCCCTCGGCGGGCATGCAGTAGGTGCAGCGCAGGTTGCAGCGGTCGGTGAGCGAGACCCGCAGATCCGTCGCGACGCGGCCGAAGCGATCGACCAGCCGACCGTCGGCGGGGCGGTCCGAGGTGTCGACACGGTCCGCGTCGGGTGCCGGCACGGACGGTACGCCGAGGTCGAGGATGGTCATCGCCGCCACGATAACCGCGTCACGACGGTGCCGGTGGGCCGTGTTCGCGCAGGTCGCGGCCGTGATCCGCAGATGCGGAGCCCGCTCTCCGGCCCGTACGCACCTGCGGGGCGCAAGCCACGGGGACTCTGCGATCGGACAGGTCGGACGGCTCGATGGAGGGGCGGTCGGCGGTCCTGGACGGCCGTCGCCCGGTCGGGTGACACGCCGACGGGAACACGGCTGCCCGGCGGCGGACACGCCGGTCACTACCGTGCCGGACGTGCCCTCCGCCGGGACCGCCACCGCCGTCGCGCCGGCCGTCCCGCCCCCGCCCCGCCCGCCGCGTCGGCGTCGACGCCGGGTCGTCCCCGCTCTGGCGCTGGTCCTCGGCACGGTCGTCCTCGGGCTGCTCGTGCTGGGCGCCGACGGTGCCGTCGCGCCCACGGTCGCCGTCCCCGTCGTGCGGGGGACGGTCACCGCCGAGGCGCACACCACGGGTTCGGTCGTCAGTGCGGCGTCGTCGAGCCCCGCGTTCGCGGTCGACGGCGCGGTCGCGTCCGTGGGGGTGGGCGTCGGCGCGCAGGTGCGTGCCGGGGACGTCCTGGCGACGCTCGACGACGGCACCGCCCGGGCCCGCACGACCGCCGCGGCGGCCACGCTCGACGCCGACCGGCGGGCCCGCGACGCGGCCGCCCGCCTGCCCCTCCCCGACCCGGTCTGGCTCGCCCGGCTCGACGCCGTGATCGCGACCGACCGCGCCGGGGTGACCGACGCCGACCGGGCTCTCGAGGCGACGGTGCTGCGCGCACCCCAGGACGGCACCGTCACCGACGTCGCGGTCCGGCCCGGCGACCGGATCACCGCCACCTCGCCGCCCGCCGTCCGCCTGGCCGACCTCGGCTCACTGGTCGTCGCGGCGGGGCTCGGGCCGCGGGACGTGGCCGGGGTCGCCGTCGACCAGGAGGTGGTCGTGACGGTGGACGGCACCGGATCCGGCGGGGCCGCGTCGGGCCCGGTCGCGGTACCGGGCCGGATCAGCGACGTGGCGCCCGCGCCCGGGCCCGACGGGCGGTACGGCCTCGTCGTCGAGACCCGGCTGCCGCCGACGGCGCGGATCGGGCAGCCGACCGAGGTCACCGTCGTCCTGGCCCGGCACGCCGGCGTCCTCGTCGTGCCGGCCGCGGCCGTGGGCTCGCGCGGGGCGGGGCAGGCCGTGCTGGTGCGCGGCCCGGACGGCGTGCGCCTCCGCCCCGTCGTCGTCGGTCTCACCGGGCCGGAGGGCGTGGAGATCGTCGACGGGCTGGTCGAGGGCGACCTCGTCGTGGTTCCCGGCCCTGTGCGCACCGGGTCGTGGCTCATCCCGTAGCCGGCTTCGGCGACGGCACCGCCCTCGTCGTCGTGGGACCCGGCGTGCTCGGGCGCAGGGCCGGCACCGGGCGCGCCGTCAGCCAGACCTCCCGCGCCACCGGCGTCGTGGTCCCGTCCGGCCCGCCGTGCAGCAGCAGCCGGACCTGGACGTCGACGGTCGGCGTCCCGAACCGCGCCGGGCTCCCCGCACGGGTCCCGAGCCAGTCGGTCCAGACCCCGCGGCGGTCGAGCCCGCGGGCCTGCACGTCCACCCCGGTCCCGTCGGGGAGGTCGGCGGTGAGCACGCCCTCGAGCTCCTTGGTCGGCGCCGCGAGCCGGCGTGGCGCGAGGGTGAGCACGCCCTCGGCGGGGCGTCCGGGGGCGCCCGGTGCCAGTCGGGCGCCGCCGTCGGAGAGCACGACCCCCGAGTCGTCCCCGCCGTCGAGCGCGAGCTCGGCGGCCCAGGTCTCACCGGGGGAGGTGCTCGCCGCCGGAACGGACGTCGGCGGGGCGGCGAGTGCGCCGGGCGCCGCGGCGAGGAGCAGGCCGACCGCGAGCGCGCCCGCCGTCAGGACCCCGGCCACCCCGTCCCGACGCCGTGCGGCGCGGGGGCATCCGGTCACGGGACGCGGTTCAGCACGCGGGGACATCGCTGACCTCCAGG
>JAVXWR010000561.1:0-4053 GCA_032230725.1 Actinomycetota bacterium | reverse complement strand
TCGACGGCTACCCGGGCGGCCTGCCCGGCTTCGTCGAGCGCGCCCGCATCCTCGCCAAGGCCTACGGCGACCGGTTCGCGCCGCCCGCCTCGCTGGTCGAGAAGGCCGAGAAGGGCGAGAACCTGCGCGACTCGCGCTGAGTCGCCTCCCGCCGCGGGAAGTACGAACGGCCGGTTCGTCACCTTCGTGCGTGACGAACCGGCCGTTCGCCTCTCCAGATACCAAGCACTACCGGTCAGAACTGACTGTCTCGTAGGGGTCCCGACGACGGGACACGGCGGCTCCGGGAGGAACGCGGCATGGGCGTGCTGGACGGCGTCAAGGTGGTCGAGGTGGCCGGCATCGGGCCCGGCCCGTTCGCGGCGATGGTGCTCGCCGACCTCGGCGCCGACGTGCTGCGCGTCGACCGCACCGGGGGCGGCGGGCTCCGGCTCGGCGACCCGACCAAGGACGTCCTGGGCCGCAGCCGCCGCTCCGTCGCCCTCGACCTCAAGGCGCCCGAGGCGCTCGAGGTCCTGCTCGACCTCGTCGCCGAGGCCGACGTGCTGCTCGAGGGCTTCCGGCCCGGGGTCGCCGAGCGACTCGGCTTCGGTCCGGACGTGTGCCACGAGCGCAACCCGCGCCTCGTCTACGGCCGGATGACCGGCTGGGGCCAGGACGGCCCGCAGTCCCAGCGCGCCGGGCACGACCTGACCTACCTGGCCACCGCCGGCGTCGTCGGGCACGTCGAGGGTCCCGACGGCGGGCCCGGCATCCCGATGAACCTCGTCGGTGACTTCGGGGGCGGCGGCATGCTGCTCGCGATCGGCGTCCTCGGGGCGATCGTGGAGCGGTCCACGTCGGGCCGCGGGCAGACCGTGGACGCCGCGATCGTCGACGGTGGCGCGCTGCAGATGGCGATGATCTGGGGCATGCGCGCGCAGGGCCTGTGGCCGGGCGGTCGCGGGCGCAACCTGCTCGACGGCGGCGCCCCGTTCTACGAGACCTACCGTTGTGCCGACGGGAAGTACGTGGCCGTCGGGGCCATCGAGCCGCAGTTCTACGCCGCGCTCATGACGGGGCTGGGGCTCGACGGCGAGGACATCGCCGCGAACCAGTGGGACCTGGCGCGGTGGCCGGAGTTCACCGCCCGGCTCGCCGAGGTGTTCGCGACCCGCACCCGCGACGAGTGGGCCGCCGACCTCGAGCCGACCGAGGCCTGCGTCGCCGCGGTGCTCGAGATGGAGGAGGCGGCCCAGCACCCCCACATCGCCGCCCGCGGGACGATCACCGAGGCCTTCGGCGTGCGCCAGCCGGCCCCGGCACCGCGCTTCGACCGCACGCCGAGCGCGGCCCCGACCCCGCCCGCGACCCCGGGTCAGCACACCGTCGAGGCCCTGACCGACTGGGGACTCGACCCCGACCGCGTCGAGAAGCTGCGCGCCGCCGGGGTCGTCCGCCAGGCCTGAACCGCGGCGGCCCGGCGCGCCGGGACGCCGGATGGCACGATCACGCGAGTCCGGAGGACGACGCCGGCGAGGGGGTCACGTGATCGGTCCTGGAACGCTCGCGCGGGCCCTGGTCAACGTCCGCGACCGCGTGCTCGAGGGCCCGATCGCCGACCTGCGCCGGATGCCCCGCGTCGCGATCGACACCGGTCCCGGGGACCCGGACGACGCGTGGTCGGTCGGGCGCGCCCACGGACTGGCCCGCGCCGGCCAGGTGAGCACCTACCGGTACGCGGTGCACCCCACGGCCCGGCTGCGGGGCGCCCCCGTCCTGCTGGTGTCGCCCCTCGGCGCGTGCGGGGTCGCCTTCGACCTGCGGCGCGGCTGCAGCCTCGTCGAGCACCTCGTCGGCGAGGGCCGGCACGTCCACCAGGTCGACGACGAGGACGTCGTCGGGCACGACGCGCCCTCCCCCGGGTCCCCGGCGGACCTGGCGCGCTGGGTGGACGACATCCTCCCGCACGTCGTGCGGCTCGTGTCCGCGCACCACGACGGCGCCCCGGTGCACGTCGTGGGATGGTCGCTCGGCGGGCTCGCGTGCCTGCTGACCGCCGCCGACGACCCGACGTTGCCGATCGCCTCGCTCACCGCGCTCGCGACGCCGTTCTCGCTCGAGGCCGTGCCCGAGCACGCCCCGTCGCGGCCGCTCGCGATCGCGGCCGGCGGCCCCGTGCTCGCCACCGTCCAGACGCTGCTCGACCTCGTCCCGACGATGCCGCCGATCCCGGAGTACCTCTCCGTCGGGTCGGTGGGGGCCTTCGTCACCACCCCGCTCACGGTCGCGTCCCACCTCGCCGACCGCGACTTCCTCGCCCAGCTCGAGGCGATCGACGACCTGCGGGCCCTCGTCGGGGCGCAGGCCGAGCTAGTGGGGGCGAGCTTCCACGCGATGGTCGGGCCGCGGGAGCTCGAACGCGGACTGGTGTCGATCGGGGGTCGCCGTGTCGACCTCGGGAGCCTCGAGCGCCCGGTCCTGCTGGTGGCGGGCGAGGACGACGTCGTCGTGCCGCCCCGATCGGTCCGGGCCGGTTCGACGGTGCTCTCGGCGGCCGACACGTCCCTCATGACGGCACCCGGCGGGCACCTCGGTGTGCTGTGCGGGCGGGCGTCCCGGGACCGTCTCTGGCCCGCCCTGTGCGCCTTCCTCGACCGGCACGACCCGCCGGCGGAGATCGAGGCGGACCGGCTCGTACCGCGTCGGCCCCGCCGGGCGGTCCGCCGCCCGCTGCCGTCGTCGCGCCCCGCGTCCCCGGTCGAACCGGTGGAGCAGGACGAGCCGGTCGAGGAGCCCGCGTCGACGGGCGAGCCGTCCGTTCCCCGACGTCCGGCCGGTCGGCGTTCGCGTCCGGCGCCCAAGCCGGCCACCCGCACCCGCGGCCGCGAGGGGTAGGCCGGGCCGCCGAGTCCCGGGTGCCCGGTCGTCTACGCTCCCCCGCGTGGTTTCCCTGCGCGATGCGCGCCGCGACAAGGGATGGTCACAGACCGCCGCCGTGGCCCGGCTGCGCGAGCTGGCGGAGGCCGGCCGGGTCGAGGTGGCCTCGGCGGCGAGCCTGAAGACCCAGCTCTCCCGCTGGGAGAACGGCACCGTCCCGGAGGAGCCCTACCGGACGCTGCTGGCCGAGCTGTACGAGCGCGACCTCGGTGAGCTCGGCATCGACGTGACCCCGCACTGGGAGCGCAGCCACGAGATCCCCGACCTGCTCGCGGAGATCCGCGACGAGCTGCGCACGATCAGCGGGCTGCTGCGCGAGCAGCGCCGCGGCTGAGCCGGACGACGACGGGCCGGCCGGGACCGGGCACGACGACGGCCCGTCCGGACCAGGGGCCGGGGTCCGGGCGGGCCGACGTGATCGGGGTGCTTCAGCTCGCGGAGCGGCGTCGCTCGACGGAGTGCAGCGGGGGGTACTCGGCGTGCTCGTCGGATGCGAGCACGAGGCTCAGCGCTCCGAGGGAGACGGTGCCGAGGGCGATGACGGCCTCCGCGGTGAGATCGAGGACGTCGGCGAGCGGGCGGAGCGGTGCAGTGAGCACAGTCACGACCTGGGTGCCTCCTGACGGGTTAAGAGGACCGGCGGACGGGCGCTGTCCGCCACGGACCACCCCATCCTGTCGGACAGGTGGACGACTCCCCAACCCGATCGAGTCGAGTTCACACCCTTGTCTCACGAACACGCGACGAGAGGTCCTCGAACTGAGGCAAACGGTCGCCGATGTCCGTCCGATGGACGGAACCCCCGCCGGGCGTCGCGATGGCGCCGGACGTTCGTAGAGTCGACCCGTGCGCCTCCGCCAGCTCGGTTCCAGCGACCTCCAGGTCTCCGAGATCTCCCTCGGTTCCTGGCTCACCTACTCCGGCGGCGTCGAGGCCGACGCGACCGCCGCCTGCACCCGCGCCGCATTCGACGCCGGGATCACCTTCTTCGACACGGCCAACGTCTACGGCCGCGGCGCCGCAGAGACGGCCTGGGGCGAGATCCTCGCCGACTACCCGCGCGATTCCTTCATCCTCGCCACCAAGGTCTTCTTCCCGATGTCCGATGAGGACCAGGGGCTGTCGGCGACGCAG
>JAVXWR010000559.1:0-2945 GCA_032230725.1 Actinomycetota bacterium | reverse complement strand
ACTACCTGGCCGTGATCAAGGTCGTCGGCATCGGTGGCGGCGGCGTCAACGCCGTCAACCGCATGATCGAGGTCGGCCTCAAGGGGGTCGAGTTCATCGCGGTGAACACCGACGCCCAGGCCCTCCTCATGTCCGACGCCGACGTCAAGCTCGACGTCGGCCGTGAGCTCACCCGCGGTCTGGGCGCGGGCGCCGCGCCCGACGTGGGCCGCCGCGCCGCCGAGGACCACGCCGAGGAGATCGAGGAGGTCATCAAGGGGGCCGACATGGTCTTCGTGACGGCGGGCGAGGGCGGCGGCACCGGCACCGGCGGGGCCCCCGTCGTCGCGGGCATCGCCCGCAAGCTCGGCGCGCTGACGATCGGCGTGGTCACCCGGCCGTTCTCGTTCGAGGGCAAGCGCCGCGCGACGCAGGCCGAGAACGGGATCCAGGAGCTGCGCAACGAGTGCGACACGCTCATCGTGATCCCGAACGACCGGCTGCTCCAGCTCGGCGACGTGTCGCTCTCCCTCATGGACGCCTTCCGGTCCGCGGACGAGGTGCTCCTCTCCGGGGTCCAGGGCATCACCGACCTCATCACGACGCCGGGCCTGATCAACCTCGACTTCGCCGACGTCAAGAGCGTCATGTCGGGGGCGGGCAGTGCGTTGATGGGCATCGGCTCCGCGCGCGGGGACGGCCGCAGCATCGAGGCCGCGGGCAAGGCGATCAACTCGCCGCTGCTCGAGGCGTCCATGGACGGCGCTTACGGGGTGCTGCTCTCCATCGCCGGCGGCTCCGACCTCGGCCTCTTCGAGATCAACGAGGCCGCATCACTGGTGCAGGAGGCGGCGCACCCGGACGCCAACATCATCTTCGGGACGGTCATCGACGACTCCCTCGGCGACGAGGTGCGGGTGACGGTCATCGCCGCCGGCTTCGACTCCGGCGCTCCGACGCACAAGAAGCTCCCCGGCGAGGTCCTCGCCGGCAACCAGGCGGGCGGCCCCGGCCGGTCCCAGGCGACCGCCTCCGCGCAGGCGGGCCAGGTCCGGCCGCCCGTGCGCCAGTCGCCGGAGCCGTCCATCCCGCCCGCCGTCGCGGCGGCCCCGACGATGCCGACGACGCCGGCGGTCTCCCGCGAGGAGGCGGGTGCCGCGCCCGCCCCGTCGTCGGAGACCAAGGCCGCGGACGGGGAGCCCGCCGCGGGCGGGACCGGCTCGTCGTCGTCGGCCCCGAAGACGCGGGGCGACGAGGACGAGGTCGACGTCCCCTCCTTCATGCGCTGAGCACGGTCGTGGCGGCCCGGGGTCACCGGCACCCGGGCGCCACGCGGGATGATGGGCCGGTGCGGGTCCGTCGTGTACTGACCACTCGTGCGGGCGGCCGGTCGCGGTCCCCGTACGACTCGTTCAACCTCGGCGACCACGTGGGCGACGAGCCCGCGGCCGTCGCCGCCAACCGTGACCGCCTCGCGCGCGGGATCGGCCTGGAGCCGTCCCGGGTGGCC
This sequence comes from Actinomycetota bacterium, assembly GCA_032230725.1. Taxonomy (GTDB): domain Bacteria; phylum Actinomycetota; class Actinomycetes; order Mycobacteriales; family Pseudonocardiaceae; genus Actinomycetospora. Next base: position 1,456 of record JAVXWR010000559.1, on the reverse strand, counting down.
TGGATGAACCAGGTGCACGGGACCGACGTCGCCGTCGTCGAGGGACCCCAGCAGGAGGTGCCCACCGCCGACGCCCTGGTGACCGACCGGCCGCGCCAGGCGCTCGCCGTCGTCGTCGCCGACTGCGTCCCGGTGCTGCTCGCCGACCCCGAGGCGGGGGTCGTCGCGGCCGCGCACGCCGGGCGGACCGGGGCCGCCGCCGGCGTCCTGCCCCGGACCCTCGGCGTCATGGAGGGGCTCGGCGCCGAACGCGACCGCGTGGAGGTACTGCTCGGCCCGGGCGTGTGCGGGCGGTGCTACGAGGTCCCGGAGCAGATGCGCGCGGAGGTCGACGCGGTGCTGCCCGGCAGCGCGGGCACGACCCGCGTCGGCACGCCGTCGCTGGACCTGCACGCGGGCCTGCTCCGCCAGCTCGAGGGGCTCGGCGTCCGCAAGATCGACGCCGACACGCGCTGCACCCTCGAGGACGACCAGCTCTTCAGCCACCGCCGCACCCGTCCCACCGGCCGGTTCGCCGGGGTGACGTGGTGGGAGTACGACACGCGATGACCGACCCCGATGCGCGCCGGGCCGCGCTGGCGCGCTCCCTCGACGAGGTGCGCGCCCGCATCGACGCCGCCGCCCGCGCCGCGGGCCGCGATCCCGGCGAGGTGTCCCTGCTCGCGGTGACGAAGACCCGGCCCGCCACCGACGTCGCCCACCTCGTCGACCTCGGTCTCGCCGAGTTCGGGGAGAACAAGGAGCAGGAGGGCGCGGCCAAGGCCGCCGAGCTCGCCACGCTGCGCCCGGACGCCGCGGTGCGCTGGCGCGTCGTCGGGCGCCTGCAGCGCAACAAGGCCCGCAACGTCGCGCGGTGGGCCCACGCGGTCGACTCGGTGGACTCCCGGCGCCTGGTCGACGCGCTGGACCGCGCGGTCGGCAACGCCCGGGACGCGGGGGAGCGGGCGGGCCCGCTCGCGGTCCTCGTCCAGGTCAGCCTCGACGACGCCCCCGGCCGTGGGGGCGCGTCCGTCGCGGACGTCCCGGGGCTCGCCGATCGTGTCGCTCAGAGCGAGCACCTCTCCCTCGACGGAGTGATGGCCGTGGCTCCGCAGCACGCCGACCCCTCCGAGGCGTTCGCCACGTTTGCCGCGCTCGCCGAGCGGGTGGCGGCTGCTCACCCCGGCGCCACGACCCTCTCAGCAGGCATGTCAGGGGATCTGGAAGCCGCGATCGAGCACGGTTCGACGTGTGTGCGTGTCGGTGCGGCTCTCCTCGGCGCCCGGTAGCTAGCGTTCCGTGTGAGTGAATGACACGGATGTAGTCCACCGCCGTACCGGGGTCCGAGCGCCTCCCTCCCGGCTGGTCGACGTTGAAGGGGAGAGGGCTGCCATGACCGCACTGCACCGCGTGAAGGCGTACTTCGGCATGGTGCCCGCGGACGAGCTGGACTCCTACGACGGGTACGGGGACTACG
>JAVXWR010000533.1:0-3450 GCA_032230725.1 Actinomycetota bacterium | reverse complement strand
GGCGGAGCAGGTCGATCCGCGGGTGCTCCGGGTCGGTCCCGCGCGGCCGGGTCTTCAGGCGGTCACCGGCGACCGTGAACCCGTCCGCGGCGAGGCCCTCGACGATCGCGGCGAGCGCGGGACCGTGGCGTTCGTCGTCGACGGCGGCCCGGTAGCGCGCGACCTGCGCCGGCACCATCGCGTAGTAGCCGACGGCGACCATCAGCCCGTCGGCGGAGAGCTGCATGTAGTGCGGGCCGGCGGTGGCGCCGCACTGGACCTTGTACGGCGTCTTGTCCGCCGCGAACCGCACGTCACGGTACGGCCGGAACACCTTGCCGGGGCCGAACTCCGCCTCGAGGTCGGCGAGCAGGGCCGTCATCGGCCCGCGGACGTGCTCCTCGTAGAGGTGGCGGTGGTCGGTCCAGTACGCCTTGGAGTTGTCGGCCTCGAGGCCCTCGTAGAAGTCGACGGCCGCGTCGCCGAAGCCCGTGAACGCCACGTCGGCACCGTAGACGACTGTCGGAGGCCTGCCCCGCGGCCTACTGTCATCGACATGGCCCTGTACGAGTTCCGGTGTCGCGAGTGCGGGTCGACCTTCGAGGTGGACCGGCCGATGCGGCGCTCCTCGGAGCCCGCGGACTGCCCCGGCGGACATACGGACACCGTCAAGCTGCTCTCCACCGTCTCGCTCGGCGGCCGCGCCCGCACGGCGACGCGACCGGTGACGCCGCCGTCGCCGTTGCGCGGCGGTGGTGGCGGCCCCATGGGCTCGCCCCCGCCCCTGGGTGGTGGTGCGCCCACGGGCGGCGGTGGTTGCTGCGGCGGCGGGTGCTGCGGCTGAGGCACCCACGAATTGCACGGGCCGCGACAGTGCATGGTCGGTGACGGGCACGGGGTAAGCGTCCGTTCGACCGCACGACCCGCACCCGAGGAGGACCCGTGGCGTCGCAACCGCCCGACCCGTACAGCTTCCTGCCCGACGTCGCCACCTTCGAGGTGACCAGCGGCGACGTCGCCGACGGCGAGTCCCTGCCCACCCCACAGGTCAGCGGCATCATGGGCGCCGGGGGCGAGGACGTGTCGCCCCAGCTGTCCTGGTCCGGCGCCCCCGAGGGCACGAAGAGCTTCGCGGTGACCTGCTACGACCCGGACGCCCCGACGGCCAGCGGGTTCTGGCACTGGGCGGTCGTGGGCCTACCGGCCTCGACGACGTCCCTGCCGACCGACGCCGGGGATCCGGACAAGGGACTGCTGCCCGACGGTGCCGTGACCCTCGCGAACGACGCCGGGGCGCGCCGCTTCATCGGAGCCGCCCCGCCGCCCGGGCACGGTCCGCACCGCTACTACTTCGTGGTGCACGCGGTCGATGTCGAGGACCTCGGGGTCGGTGAGGACGCGACGCCCGCGTTCCTCGGCTTCAACCTGTTCTTCCACTCGATCGGCCGGGCGAGGATCACGCCGACCTACGAGATCGCGGGCTGACGGGGCTCAGCGGTCGAGGGGGCCTCAGCGGTCGAGGAGCTCGACGAGGAAGGCCTCGAGGTCGAGGGGCTGTCCCGCGACGCCCTCCAGCCGGGGGGCGGGCCGCAGTTCGGCCGTGGCCTCCTCGACCGCTGTGCACACCGTCGCGAGCTCCTCGGCGCCGAGCACGCGGAAGCCGCGCATCGATCCGTTCCAGGGGCGGCGCCACTCGAGGGCGGTCAGCTCCGTCCCCTCGACCTCCCACATCTCCACGCGATTGCCCATCCAGGACACGGAAGCGGCCGGCATCGTCATCGGGGTCTCACCACCACAGGTGTCGTCCGGCGGTCGGATCCCGCCGGGTCGGTGTGGCCGCGACATCGGGGCGACCACTCCAGGGTGACGCTCCTGCCCTGCTCCCCACACGTCGACGTGCGCTGCACGACAGCGACGTCCGTCACCCCCGTCCGCTCCGGTCGCGCGCGAGCAGGGGTGAAGGCGCAGGTCAGAGGCGTGCCAGCCGGACCGGGAGGCCGTCCGCGGGGGTCGGTCCGGTGGTGAGGCCGATCGGGGTCTCGTAGCCCTCGGGGACCGACCACCGGAAGCGGCGCAGCATCGCGTGCATGATCGCCTTGACCTCCATGCCGCCGAAGTGCAGGCCGATGCACTTGTGCACGCCGCCGCCGAACGGCATCCACGCGAAGCGGTGGGACTTGTCCTCGGCCCGCTCGCTGGAGAAGCGCTCCGGGTCGAAGTCGTCGGGATGGGACCACCACGGCTCCATGCGCTGCGAGGCGTGGATGCCCAGCGACATCAGGGTGCCGGCCGGGAGGTGGTGGCCCAACAGTTCGGCGTCGCGCACCGTGGCCCGGGCCAACTGTCCGACCGGGGCGTAGAGCCGCAGCGTCTCCCGCATGGCGAGGTCGAGCGAGACGAGGGACTCCAGATCGGCCATCGACACCGGGCCGGGCCCGAGCGCGAAGGACTCCTCGCGCAGCTTCTCCTGCCACTCCGGGTGCTTGGCCAGCAGGTAGCTCATCATCGACAGCGTGATCGTCGACGTGTCGTGGGCGGCCATCAGCAGGAAGATCATGTGGTTGACGACGTCGTCGTCGGAGAACGTCTCGCCCTCCTCGCTGCGGGCGCGGGCCAGCACGCCGAACATGTCGCGGCCCTCGCCCGCGCGCTTGGCGGGCAGCTGGGCCGCGAAGTAGTCCTCGAGCTCACGGCGCCCGCGCAGCCCCCGCCACCACGAACCGCCCGGCACCGGCGCCCGCACCACCGCCACGCCCGCGTGCACGGTGTCGACGAAGGCCCGGTTCACCCGGTCCGCGCGGGGGCCGAGGTCGTCGCCGACGAAGACCTCGGTGGCGAGGTCGAGGGTGAGCTGCTTGACCCGGTCGTAGACCCGGACTCCGCGCCCGGTCGTCCAGGCGTCGAGGCCCTGTTCGATGCCCGGGCCCATGACGTCGAGGTACTCCTCGAGCCGGTCGCGGGTGAAGGCCTGCTGCAGGATCCGTCGATGGGCGCGGTGCTCCTCGAAGTCCAGGAGCATCACCCCGCGACGGAAGAACGGGCCGATGAAGTATCCCCAGCCGTCGCCGTTGCCGAAGTACTTGTCCTTGTTGACCAGAACCTGCCCGATCGCCTCCGGGCCCAGGACCGCGACCATGGGCTGTCCGAAGGCGCCCGTCCAGGAGATGTCCCCGTAGCGCTCGTGGCGCCGCCGGGCGAAGGTGAGCATGTCGGCGGCGAACTCGAGCGAGCGACCGACGACCGGTGCTCCGGGGTCGCCCATCACCGGCGCCAGGTCGCTGCCGGGCGGGAGCGGCGCGAGCGGCGCCGTCGCCGACGGGACGCGGCGGGCCAGTGCGGCGGCCGCGCTCTGGACGCGGAGGTTGAGCAGGGACGGCATGGTCACTCCCGGGATCCGGATGCGGTGGGCGGATGCTCCGTGGCCAGCTGTCGGGCGGCGGCCACGACGAGGCGGGTGCAGCGTCCGACGAG
>JAVXWR010000515.1:0-3046 GCA_032230725.1 Actinomycetota bacterium | reverse complement strand
GTAGCCCTCCGGGCGCTCGTGGATGATCGCCGCGTACCCGAAGCAGATGTGCACCGCCGTCGTGCCGGTGACGCCCTCGAGCGCGGCGTTCAGCGCGGCCAGGCCGTACTGGCGCGCCGCGTCCGGGCGGGCCTGCATGTAGGGCTCGTCGATCTGCACGATGTCCGCGCCGGCGGCGTGCAGGTCCCTGACCTCGGCGTTGACCGCCGCCGCGTAGTCCATCGCGGCGGCCTCGGCGTCGGGGTAGTGGTCGTTCTGGGCCTGCTGGGACATCGTGAACGGCCCGGGCACGGTCATCTTGACGACGTGGTCGGTGTTCGCGCGCAGGAACTCGAGGTCGCGGACTCCGATCGGCCGCGGCCGCCGGATCGGGCCGGTGATGCGCGGGACGGGGTTCGGGTGCCCGGAGCGGTCGAGCGCGGTGCCGGGGTTGTCGACGTCGACGCCGTCGAGGGCGGTCGCGAAGTGGTTCGAGTAGCTCTCGCGGCGCATCTCGCCGTCGGTGAGGATGTCGAGCCCGGCGCGCTCCTGGGCGCGGATCGCGAGCTGCGTCGCGTCGTCCTGGGCCTGCTCGAGGTGCTCCGGCGCGGGACGCCACAGCTCCTTCGCCCGGACCCGCGGCGGGAACCGGCCGGCGAGCTTGGCGCGGTCGATGAGCCAGTCGGGCTGGGCGTAGCTCCCGACGAGGGACGTGGGCAGCAGCGGCAGCGTCATCGGGGCTCTCTCGTCAGGTGCTGATGTCGGGGTAGGGCAGCGTCACGCCGTCGAGGGCGCGGGCGTAGGCGAGCTGGTACTCCAGCGGCCCGTGGTCGCGCTCGAAGAGGGCGATGAACAGCGTCAGCGTGAGGAACGGGTGCGCGCCCATCGAGAAGAGCGCCACGTGGTCGTGGGTCGCCAGTGCCGTCCGCTCCTCGGCACTGAGGGCCTGCCACGTCGAGTCCTCGCCGGAATGGCAGTTGAGGAGCTTGTTCGCGTACTCCCGTTCCCACCGCTCCACGCACTCCGCGGGCGCCGTCCGGTACTGCTCGACGAGCTCGGGGTCGCGGTCGACGGTGAAGAGGAACTTGTTCAGCAGGTACTTGCTCACGGAGCGGGCACTCCCTTCGGGTACCAGGTGAAGTAGGCCTCCATGGTGTGGAAGAGGTCGAGCGAGTCGACGTGGTCGGCCTCCTTCCCCTCCCCCGCGACGCCCATCATCAGCATGAAGTCCATGAATCCGTGGGTGGCGTTCCCCGGGGCGTGCAGGCTGTCGAGCGTCACCTCGGACAGACATCCCTCGAGGTCGCCCGAGGCGATCCACTCGACGGCGCGCCGGTCGAACTCCGGGTCCGGCCCGTGCGGCCCGAACTGACGCGGCCCGCCCAGCTCCAGCGACAGGTGGCCGGTGCCGATCACGGCCACCCGCTGGTCGCTAGGCCACGACTCCACGAGCTCGCGGATCGTGCGCCCGAGCGCCACGAACCGTGTCGGCTGCGGCAGCGGCGGCGCGAAGATGTTGGTGTAGATCGGCACGATCGGGAGGTCGGCCTCGGGGCGCAGCGTGATGATCGGGCACGTGATCGAGTGGTCGATCCGCAGTTCGTTGGAGAAGGCGAGGTCGAACCCGGCGTCGAGACCCTCGCGCAGGATGTAGGCCGACAGGTCCTCCTGGCCCGCCAGGCGCATCGTGGGCAGACCGAACTCGCGCTCCTCGTTGTACCAGTTGGCGTCGTAGACCGGCGCCTTGCCCACGAGGAACTGCGGCATGTTGTCCAGCCACAACTGGTGGAAGTGGTCGGAGCCGACCATGACCAGGACGTCGGGGCGGGCCCGCGTCAGTGTCTCCCGGAACGCCTCGATCTTGCGCACCCATGCGTCGGCGAACGGCGGCCGGTCCTCACCGGTGGCCGTCGAGGCCCGGTAGTAGAACGGGTGGTGGGTGGAGGCGATCACCGCGACGAGCTCAGCCATGCGCTTCTCCATCGAGCGGGGGCGGCGTGTACGGGTCGGGGTCCACCGGCCGGTTGTGCAGGTCGACGGACAGGAAGATGTCGTTCGCGACGGGGTGTCGCAGCTCCTCCGCGAGCTGCCCGATCAGCCCCGCGGTGCGGGCGAGCAGCGCGAACCCGCGCAGCAGCTCCAACGGCAGCCCGAGGTCGGCGAGCACGGCACCACACACGCCGGCCCCGTTGAGCGGAAGCGTCTTCCCCAGCACCTGCGGGTGCACCCGGCCGATGGCCGCGAACAGGGCCAGGTGCGGCCCGGTCACGCCCTCCTCGGCGGCGAGCGCCATGAGCTTGGGCGTGCGTGGGTCACCCTGCTTGTGCACGTGGTGGCCCAGCCCGGGGACGAACCGCCGCGCCTCGCGCTGCGCGGTGACGGTGCGCAGGGCGAGCGCGTCCCAGCCCTCGTCGTCGACGGGCAGTTCGCCGTGCGTCGAGACGAGCTGGTCGTGCAGGAACCGGCCGCAGTCCTCGGTGACGCCGAGGAACCGTGACCCGCCCGCGAGCAGGCCGGCCGCGAGGGCGCCCTGCACCGAGTCCGGCGCGGAGAGGTGCGTCAGGCGGGTGACGATGGCCGTCGGGGTGTAGCCGTGGTCGGCCAGCGCGGCGAGGACGGCCTCGAAGACGCGGGTCTCGCCCGGGGTGGGCCGGCGCTGCGTGGCGAGCCAGAACGCGAGCTCCCCGAACCCGACCTGGCCCATGACGTCCTCGACCAGGTCGTGGCCGAGCAGCGTGATCGTGTCCGGGGACGCGGCGCCCAGGGCGGTCTCGTACACGCGGTCGGTCATGCGTCCCCCTGCCTCGAGAGCCATGCCCGCAGCTCGGCGCCGTGCTCGTCGAGCTCCGGCGGGGGCAGCTCGTAGACCGCGGGGGTCTCGGAGAACCGGATTGGGTGGCGCGTCGTCGGGACCGCGCGGTCGCCCTGGCCGACCTCCACGACCGGGTCGAGCCCGAAGCGCTCCGCCATCGCGAACCCGCCGTCGATCGACTGGATCGGCCCGCACGGCACCCCGGCCTCGACGAGCAGGTCGAACCACTCGACGGCGGTCTTCTCCTTGAGCTTC
>JAVXWR010000489.1:0-7008 GCA_032230725.1 Actinomycetota bacterium | reverse complement strand
CGCAGCACCTTGGGCGTCGACGTCAGGCCGCGGCGCGCGTCCTCGCGCAGGGCCGCGTCGGCGGCCGCCTCGTCGAGGTGGACGTCGAGGCTGGGCAGGGTCCCGTGAGGAGTCATCGAGGGAGGTCACGTCCGTTCGGTTGCGGCTCCCCCGGGCAGGGGCGGCCTGGTTCACGGCGTCGGGAACGGCATCGGGGGGCGGCACGGCGGCCGCGGGTGGTCAGGTCAGCGAGGTGACCTCGGGGACGGCGCGGCCGCGCACCACGACCAGGGAGAGGTCGGGCACCGCGGTCCAGGCGGGGTCGTCGTCGAGCGGCTCCGAGGCGACCGTGACCCCGCTGGGCCCGGTCCGGTAGGAGAGCGCGTGGTCCACCGCGGTCGCGACGAGGGTCGCCTCGCCTCGCTCGTCGACGGTGAGCAGCAGGAGGTTGAGGCGCGAGCCGGGGGCGGCCGCGAGGGTGCGCGTGACCACGTCGAGCACGGCGTCCGCCGGGTCCTTCCCCGCGTCGAGGTGGCGGCGGACCAGTGCCCAGAGCACCGCGGAGTCGGTCGGAGCCTCGAGGGTCATGAGCGTCGCGGTGTCGAGGTCGGACGCGAGGTCGGCGAGGCTCCCGGGGAAGCCCCGAACGACGCCGTTGTGGCTGAAGATCCGGGGACCGTCGCGGAAGGGCGCGCAGGCCTGCACCGAGACCGGCATCCCGACGGTGGCCGACCGCACCGCCGCCACGAACGACGTGCTGCGCACACCCGTGGCGAGGTCCAGGAACGACGCGTCGGTCCACATCGGGACCGCCTGGCGGTAGAGATGGGCGGCCGGAGGCCCCGTGCCGTCGTCCTCCCCGAGCCAGCCGACCCCGAAGCCGTCGGCGTTGACCGTCCCGCCGCCGCGCATGTCGGCGGGCGCGTAGGCCTGCACGAGCAGGGAGTGCGCCGGCTCGGTGACCCGCGACGCGAGGGTCACGGGCCGTGGGCCCACGTGGGCCAGGTGTCGGCACATCAGCGGATCACACGGGCTCGACTGATCGTGCGCAGCGGACCCCGGAGAAGATCTGCCGGCGGATCGGCAGGTCCCAGTTCCGGAAGGTTGTGCGCGCGGTCACGGTGCCGACCCCGAACGACGCTCCCCGCAGCATCCGGAAGTCACCGCCGAAGAACACCTCGGAGTACTCCTTGTAGGGGAACGGGGCGAAGCCGGGGTAACCCGAGAAACCCGAGTCACACCATTCCCAGACGTCCCCGACGAGCTGGTGCACCCCGAGCGGAGACGCCCCGGCCGGGTAGGCGCCGACGGGGGCCGGCTGGAGGTGGCGCTGGTCGAGGTTGGCGCGCTCCGGGGTCGGGTCCTCGTCGCCCCAGGGGAAACGGCGGGTCTCCCCCGTCGCCGGGTCGTACCGCGCCGCGTACTCCCACTCCACCTCGGTGGGCAGCCGCTTGACGGCCCAGGTCGCGTAGGCGAGGGCCTCGTGGAAGCACACGTGCATCACCGGCTGGTCGGCGACCTCGGCGATCGGCTCGTGCGCCCCGAACGAGGTGCGGTGCCACGCGCCGTCGACGTGCTCCCACGTCATCGGAGCGGTCCAGCCCTCGCCCCGGATGTGCTCCCAGCCCTCCGTCGACCACAGCTCGGGCCGCGCGTACCCGTCGTCGTCGAGGAACCGGGCGTACTCGCCGTTGGTCACGGGCACGGCGTCGAGGGAGAAGGGGGCGACCTCGACGCGGTGGGCGGGCCGCTCGTTGTCCAGTGCGTGGACGTCGGGGCCGGTGCCGTCGGTGCCCATGGTGAACCGTCCCCCGGGGTGGAACACCTCGGTGCCGACCAGCTCGTCGGCCCGCGACGACGTCGGGGGCGGCGGCGCGTGCAGCGCCTTCGGCCCGACGCGCAGCTGGTGGGTGGCGAGCATCGTCTCGACGTGCTGCTGCTCGTGCTGGGCGATCATGCCGTAGACGAACCCGTCGTCCATGATCCGGCGACCGTCGGCCCCGGCCTCCTCCAGGATCGCCAGGGCCCGCTCGCGCACGGTGGCCCCGTAGGCGCGGGCCTCGGTCGGGTCGAGCAGCGGGAGCGCCGGGCGCCCCGCGCGGGGGTTGGTGAAGGCGTCGTAGAGGTGGTCGAGGTCCTCCCGCACGCCCGGTCCGCCGTCCTCGCCCGGAGCGGCGCGGCGGACGAGCCAGAGGTCCTCCATGTTGGCGATGTGCGCCACGTCCCAGTGCAGGGGCGACATCAGCGGGGAGTGCTGGCGGGTGAGCTCGGCGGCGTCGACGGCGTCGGCGAGGGCCTGGGTGCGCCGGCGCGCAGCGCGCAGGTCGTCGGCCAGGCGACGGCGGAGCTCGTCGGGGTAGCGGGTACCGGTCTCGGCGGAGAGGTCGCTGGTCACGGGTGATCGCCTCCGGGAGCGGGGCCGTCCGGGTAGGGGCTGTCGTCGGTGGGGGGCAGCTCGGCCTCGCCGGGCTCGCCGACGGAGGTGTCGGCCGGGCACAGCCCGCGCAGGACGCGACGCTCGGCGACGTCCCCGACGAGGGCGGCCAGGGCCGGGTGGGTGGTGAGCAGGCGCTGGTGGGCGAGCTCGACGAGGGCGGCGGCGGCGCGGCGCAGCACGCCGTCGGCGAGCCCGTGGCGGGCCGCGGCGGCCCAGCGGTCGACGGCGGGGGCGACGGTGTCGCGGGCCCGGTCGAGCGTGGCGGGGTCGGAGAGCAGCGCCGTCACCACCGCGATCGGGACGGCCCACTCGTCGCCGGGCTGCTCGTCGAGGTAGCGGATCTCGACGTGGCCGTGCGGGCGGACCGGCGGGAAGAGCGTCGTCAGGTGGTAGTCCAGGTCCTCGCGGGTCGGCCGGACGTCGAGCCCGCCCTCGCCGTCGATCCAGTCGCCGAAGCTCACCGCGGGGGGAGCGCTCCACCCCCCGTCGCGGCGCACGCACAGCAGGCTGGTGTCGAGGGCTCGCTCCGCCCACTCGGCGGCCGGGTCGGGGCCGAGCCCGGCCGGCGGGCGCGTCCGCTCCGGGTCGAGCGTCAGCCAGCTCGCCATGCGGGAGGACTTCCAGCCGGTGCGCCGACCGTGCACCGCCGGGGAGTTCGCGAAGGTCGCCACGAGCGTCGGGCCGATCTCGTGGAGGGCCTGCCAGCGGTCGGTGACCGCCGGGCCGTCACCGGCGTCGAGACAGACCTGCACCGCCGACGTCGAGCACATCATGGTGCGGCCGTGCGGCCCGACGCGGTCGAACGCCGCCTCCATCGCGGCGTAGCGCGGGACATGGAGGATCCGCCGGGGCGGGCGCAACGGGTCCGAGGCGCGGTCGACCAGGACGAGGTCCTCGTCGGCGAGCCGGGCGCGGATCACCGCGGTGTCGACACGGATCGTGTCGACGAGGGGGGCGAGTCCTGTGACGGGCGGGGTGGCGATCTCCACCTGCCCCCCGGGCTCGACGGTCACCGTGCTCCCGGCGGGGAGCGGTTCCGGAGGATCGGGGTGCAGGGGCGCCGCTCCCGCGCCGTTCGGGACGGGGATCGAGGCGCTCAACGTGCCCGGCGCGTGGGGGCCGAGGGCACGGAGCAGGACGGCGGGGTCGAGACGTTCGGCGGGACGGGAGGCGGAGCGGACGAGCCATTCGAGCTCGGCCCCCACGAGTCTCGGCGGCCCGTGCTTGAAGCAGATTGACGCGACGTAGGCCTCGGCGGCCGCTCGGTCGGGGATCGGTGCGGCGGGATCCAGCTCGATCACGGGAGCAGCCATGACCATCCTCCTCGTCGGCGGACCCCGGCGTGGCGCCGCCCATCGTGGTACCCGCACGGCGCGGGTGACCGAACGTGCTGCTCGTCCCAGACTCCTCCGGGAGCCCGGGCGTGTGCCCCGTCCGCCGCCGCGGCAACTCCGGAGAACGCAGCGCGCCCCGGAATCACGGCCAAGAACGCTACACGGCGCGATGACGGCCCGCAGGCCCTCCGCGCGTCGGTGTTCGTCGTATCACGCGACCCCGACAGCGTGACCGTCCGTGATCAGTTGACGGGCGCCACCGTCGCGAACTGGGTGTGGTGCAGGTCCGCGTACCGGCCGCCACGGTCGAGCAGCACCTCGTGCGGCCCCTGCTCGACGACCCGCCCGTCCTCGACGACGGCGATGGTGTCGGCGCTGCGGATGGTCGAGAGCCGGTGGGCGATGACGATCGCCGTGCGCCCGACCAGCGCCTCCGCGAGCGCCTCCTGCACCGCCACCTCCGACTCCGAGTCCAGGTGCGCGGTGGCCTCGTCGAGGATCACGACCCGCGGCGCCGCGAGCAGCAGGCGCGCGATGGTGAGGCGCTGGCGCTCCCCGCCGGAGAGCCGGTAGCCGCGCTCCCCGATCACGGTGGTCAGGCCCTCGGGCAGCTGGCGGACCAGCGGGCCGAGGCGGGCGCGCTCCAGGGCGGTGAACAGGTCGGCGTCGGTGGCCTCGGGCCTGGCGTAGCGCAGGTTGCCGGCGACGGTGTCGTGGAAGAGATGGCCGTCCTGGGTGACCACCCCGACCGCCCCGCGCAGGTCGGCGAAGGACAGGTCGCGGACGTCGGTCCACGCGGCCTCGCCGTTCCCGGCCGCCCCGCCGCCCACCTCGACCGCGCCGGAGTCGACGTCGTAGAGCCGCGGCACCAGCGAGGCGATCGTCGACTTGCCCGCCCCCGACGGTCCGACGAGCGCGAGCATCTGCCCCGGCCGGACCTCGAGGTCCACCCCGTGCAGCACCTCGGCGTTCTCGACGTGGTCGAGGGTCGCGACCTCCTCCAGGCTCGCGAGGGAGATCGCGTCGGCGCTCGGGTAGGTGAAGCGCACCTCGCGCAGGCGGACCCCGACGGGCTCGTCCGCCGGCAGGGGGGTCGGGTCGGCGCGCTCGACGATCGTGGGCGGCAGGTCGAGCACCTCGAAGACGCGCTCGAAGCTGACCAGCGCGCTCATCACGTCCACGCGGGCGTTCGCGAGCTGGGTCAGCGGCCCGTAGAGGCGGGTCAGCAGCAGGGCGAGGCTGACGACGGTGCCCGCGTCGATCCGCCCGGTGATCGCCAGCCAGCCGCCCACGCCGTAGACCATCGCCTGGGCGAGCGAGCTGACCAGGGTCAGGCTGGTCATGAAGACCCGGTTGGCCATCGCGGTGCGCACCCCGATGCCCCGCACCCGGTCGGCCCGGTCCCCGAACTCCTCGGCCTCGGCCTCGGGGCGCCCGAACAGCTTCACCAGCGTCGCGCCGCCTGCCGAGAACCGCTCGGTCATCTGGCCGGTCATGGCCGCGTTGAGGTCGGCCGACTCGCGCTGCAGGGCCGCGATCGTCCGGCCCATCCGCCGCGCGGGCAGGAGGAAGATCGGCAGCAGCACGAGGGCCAGCAGCGTGACCTGCCAGGCCAGCGTGATCATCACGGCGACGGTCAGCACGAGCTGGATGACGTTGGTGACCAGGCCCGAGAGCGTCGAGGTGAACGCACGCTGCGCGCCGATGACGTCGTTGTTCAGCCGGCTGACGAGCGACCCGGTCCGCGTGCGGGTGAAGAACGCGACCGGCATCGACTGGACGTGGGAGAACACCGCGCGCCGCAGGTCGTAGATCAGCCCCTCGCCGATGCGCGAGCTCATCCACCGCTCGAACAGGCCCGAGATCGAGTCGACGACGGCGAGCCCGGCGATCGCCGCGGCGATGACGACGACGGTGCCGAGGCCGTTCCGGTGGATGATCGCGTCGACGACCCGGCCGGCCAGCACCGGGACCCCCACCGCGATGACGGCGGAGACCGTGGTCAGCGCGAGGAACGCGTAGAGCATCCGGTGGTGCGCCGACGCGAAGCGCCAGATGCGGCCCAGGGTCCCGCGCGGGACCGAGCGCGGCAGCGCGTCGCCGCGCGACATGGACATCATCAACATCCACGCGTTCTCCACGCCGTTCACCCCGTTCGCTCGGACCCCGGCACCGAGCGTGCGACCTCGACGTTCGTTGAGGTCAAGCGGACGAGCAGGCGCGGGTCGCGTCCGGCGGGTGGTGGCCCGCCGGTCCGGGCGTCGAGTATCCGCGAGCGGGCGCGCTCATGCTCGCGCGCGGGGGTGCTGTTCGCCGTGGGCGCACCCGGACGGACGCCGTGTCGAGGTCCGCCCCTGATCAGGGGCGCACCACGCAGACCCGGGAGCGCCCGCGCATGCCTGACGTGCCCCTCACTGCGAGGTCGTGGCCGCCCCGGGCGCGGCCCGAGATCAGGGGCACACCTCGCAGGCCCGGGAGCGCTCGCGCATGCCTGGCGTGCCCTCGTCCGCGGCGGCCCCCGGCGGACCCGTGTCTCAGGCCTTCTTGGTGCGGGTGGCCCCGCCGCGTCCCCGCAGCGTCACGCCCGACTCGGAGAGCACCCGGTGCACGAAGCCGTACGAACGGCCCGTCGACTCGGCCAGCGAGCGGATGCTCGCGCCCTTCTCGTACTTCTTCTTGAGATCCGTGGCGAGCTTGTCGCGCTGGTCGCCCGTGATCCGGGCGCCCTTCTTCAGATCGGCCATGGTTCTGTCCACCCCTCTCCCGGACGGTGCCCGGTCGACCCATGATGATCGTGAAAGGCGGTGTGCGCCACGGCACATTCCACATGATCGGTGAGCGGTTCCGCCGTCCGGAGCGGGAACCGCCCGGACGGCCCAGCCGCCTGATCGTTCCAGCTCACGAAGGCCCTACGCCGCCCGGCGGGGTCGACGCGTGATCGTCAGGCGAGTTCGACGAGCTCGAGGTGGTCGGCCGAGAAGAGGTCCTCGGTGCCGTCCGGCAGGAGGATGACGCGCTCGGGCTCGAGGGCCTCGACGGCCCCCGGGTCGTGCGTCACGAGGACGACCGCGCCCTCGTAGTGGCGCAGCGCGTCCAGCACCTTCTCCCGCGAGGCGGGGTCCAGGTTGTTCGTCGGCTCGTCGAGCAGCAGCAGGTTGGCCGCGCTCGAGACCAGGCCGGCCAGGGCGAGCCGGGTCCGCTCGCCGCCGGAGAGCGTGCCCGCGGGCTGCTCGAGCTGCTCGCCGGAGAACTGGAACG
>JAVXWR010000464.1:0-2805 GCA_032230725.1 Actinomycetota bacterium | reverse complement strand
TTCCCCTCCGGCGGTTCGACACGCACGTGCTGATCGGAGAGTAGCGAGACGGATGTGACGGATGAATCGCTCGACGTGATGGTGCGGTGGCCGTAGCGCTCGGCGCGTCAAGCGCACACGCCGCACGCCCGCCGCAGGCCGAGATCACGACGAACGGTCATCGGCCCGGGCGAACGGGACGCCCCCGGGCCCGGTCCGCAGCGGTGGGTTGGCCGGAGCGCGTCGGGACGGCACGATCCCGAGCACGGGGAATCGTCCGTCGAGGGGCCTGGTCGTGATCAGTTTCGACGCCGTGCTCGAACCGGGTCGGTCGGGTGGAGCGTTCGTCGCGCTGCCCGAGGAGGTCGTCGAGGAGCTCGGGCAGGGCACGAGATTCCGTGCTCGCGGGACCTTCGGTGGCGTGGGGTACCCGGAGTTCGACGATGTCGGTGGGCGCGGGCCGGGCCTGTCTCGGCGTGCACAAGGCGACCCGGGAGTCCGCCGGGATCGGCTTCGGGGAGCAGGTCACGGTGGAGATCGAGATCGATCCCGGCCTGCGCGAGGTGGTCGTGCCCCCGGAGCTCGACGAAGCGCTCGCGGCCTCCCCCGAGCTCCGGACCGCGTTCGACCGGCTCGCGCCCTCTCGGCGCCGAGAGCTGGCGGCCGGTGTGGTCGAGGCCAGGAAGCCCGAGACCCGGGACCGCCGGATCGCCAGGATCCTCGACGTTCTGCGGGGACCCTGACTTTCCGGCCGGCAGATCACCCGCCGTACGTCGAGCCCAGCGCCCGCGAGGCGTCCCGGGCGCTCTCGACGGCGTCCGCGAAGGCCGCGCGCAGCCCGTGGGCCTCGAGGACCCGCAGCGCGGCCGCGGTCGTGCCGCCGGGCGAGGTGACGGCCTCGCGCAGCAGTCCGGGGTGGGCGGGCCCGTCGGTGTCGTCGGTGAGCAGCCCGCCCGCGCCGTCGACGGTGGCGGACACCAGCTGCGTCGCCACCGGCCGGGGCAGACCGAGGGCCACCCCGGCCTCGATCATCGCCTCGGCGACGAGGAAGAGGTAGGCCGGGCCCGAGCCGGAGAGCGCCGTCGCGGCGTCCTGCTGCGTCTCGGGCACGCGCACCGTCCGCCCGACCGCGCCCAGCAGGGTCTCCGCGGTGGCGAGCGCGGCGTCGTCGGCGTGCGTCCCGGGCGAGAGCACGCACATCGCCCGCCCGACGAGCATCGGGGTGTTGGGCATGACGCGGACCACGGGCGTGCCCGCGGGCAGCCACCGCTCGAGGGCGGCGGTCGGGATGCCCGCGGCGAGGGAGACGACGACGGGTCGCGCCTGCGGCAGGGCGTCGCCGACCTCGCCGAGCACGCCGGCCACGTCCTGGGGCTTCACGGCGACGACGAGCACGTCCGCCCGGGCGGCGTCGGCGGCGTCGACGGCCGCGATCCCGAGGCGCGCGACGAGGTCGTCGGCCCGCGCGGTGTCCCGCTCGACGACGTGCAGCGCCGCCGGGTCGTGCCCGGCCGCCACCAGGCCGCCGAGCAGGGCCTCGCCGATCCGTCCGCCTCCGAGCACCGCCACCGTGGTCATGGCCCCGGACCCTAGGGGGCGTCCGGTCGTCGGGCTCCGCGCCCGGCCCGCCGCCCGCGGGCCCGGGACCGCCACCCGCCGCCCGCTGCCCGCGCGCCCGCCCCGCCCCGCCGCCCGCGCACGCCGCGGCCACCCACTTGATCATCAGCACGCTGCGCAGGTCCTGGCGCACCCGGACGTGCCAGGTGTGCTCCTCGGCGCGGGGACGCGATCCCGAGCTCCCCGCCGCGATGATCATCAGCACACGGGGCAGGTCCGAGGTCGCTCAGACCTGCCAGGTGTGCTCCTCGACGCGGGGGCAGCCGCCCTCAGGCGCGCGAGCGCGGCGACCGCGTCCCGAGGTGCAGCCGGGCGAACAGCAGTGACTCCGCGAGCGCGTCGAGCCGCTCGTTGCGGGTCCGCGAGCGCCGCGTCGAGATCTCGACGACCACCGTCCCGTCGTACCCGCTCAGCGCGAGCCGGCGCAGCACGTCCGCGCACGGCTGGGTCCCGCGCCCCGGCACGAGGTGCTCGTCGGTCGGCAGCCCCGTGCCGTCGGCGAGGTGGAGGTGCACGAGCCGGTCGCCCATGCGCTCGAGGAGGGCGAGCGCGTCGTCGCCCGCGGTGGCGGTGTGCGAGAGGTCGAGGGTGTAGTTGCGGGCGCCGGGCACCGTCGGGTCGTGCCCGGGGGTGTAGCTGGACACCTTCACCCGGCCCCGACGCAGCGGGAACATGTTCTCCATGGCGATCCGCACACCGTGGGCCCGCTCCAGCTCGTCGATCTGGCGGGGCAGCCCCGTGGCGTAGCGGCGCTGCCAGCGGAACGGCGGGTGCAGCACGACCGTCGGGGCGCCGAGGCCGGCCGCGAGCACGACGCTGCGCCGCAGTCGCTCGGCGGGGTCCGCCCCCCACACGCGCTGGGTGATCGCGAGGCAGGGCGCGTGCACGGCGAGGACGGGCATGCCCGTGCGCTCGGCGTGACGGGCTACGGTGCGCAGGCGCTGCGACTCGGGCTCGTTCCACACCATGAGCTCGACCCCGTCGTAGCCGAGCTCGGCCGCGGCGGTGAAGGCGGCCGACATGGGCTCCGGGTACACCGACGCGGTCGAGAGCGCCACGGGCGCGGGTCCGGGGTCGGGCTGGGCGACGGTCACCACTCCATGATCATCGGGCGAGTAGGACGAACGCCGCCGGGGACACGGTCACGACCAGGCCGACGACGATCGCGAGCACCATCGTCTGCAGGTCGTCGGACCGCCGCATCGCGCG
>JAVXWR010000449.1:0-4494 GCA_032230725.1 Actinomycetota bacterium | reverse complement strand
TAGCGCTCCCCGCCGCCGGCGACGACGAGGTCGAGCTGCTCGTCGAGGGCGGCGATGTTCTCCAGCTGGGCCTTGCGGTTGCCGACGTAGGCCTCGGAGGTGGTGTCGAGGAGGGAGGTGAGCACGGGCATCGGGTCAGCGGCCTCCGTAATGCATCGCGTGCAGGTCCCGGACGACGTTCTTCTGGATCTTCCCGGTGGAGGTGCGCGGCAGCTCGTCGGCGACGATCACCGCCTTGGGGACCTTGTAGCCGTCGAGGCGGTCCTTGAGCGCGGCGGTCAGCTTCTCGGGGTCGATCTGCGTGCCGGGCTTGGGCACGACGACGGCGGTGATCGCCTCGCTCCACCGCGCGTGGGGGAGCCCGACCACCACGACCTCGGCGACACCCGGCTCGGCGTCGTACACCGCGCGCTCGACCTCGAGCGACGCGACGTTCTCCCCACCGGTCTTGATGACGTCCTTGGTGCGGTCGGCGAACCAGAGCACGCCGTCGTCACCGAAGTATCCGACGTCGCCGGAGTGGAACCAGCCGTGCGCGAACGCGGTCGCGGTCGCGGCCTCGTCGTGCAGGTACTCCTGCATCGTCGAGGGGCCGCGGTAGACGATCTCGCCCTGCCCGCCGGGCGGCAGCAGCTCCCCGTCGGGACCCATGATCCCGACCTGCACACCGGTCAGCGGCGTGCCCACCGCGCCGACGTGGGACAGCTGGTGCTCGGGCCGGAAGAGCGTGGTGATCGGGGACATCTCGGTCTGCCCGAAGAGCAGCGCGAAGTCGCAGCCGAACCCGTCGAGGCAGGCCTTGATCAGCGCCTCGGGCATCGGGGCCATGGCGTAGACGGCCCGGCGGAGCGAGCTCAGGTCGCGCGTGCCGAGGTCCGGGTGCTCCAGCGCGGCGCGGTACATCATCGGTAGCCCGAAGACCTGGGTGATCCGCTCGCGCTCGATCGTCTCGAGGAACCGCGCCGGGTCGAACCCGCGGTGGACGTGGATGGTCGCGCCGACGATGACCGCGGGCGTGCAGAACGCGTTGAGCTGCGCGGTGTGGAACATCGGCATCATCGCGATGAACCGGTCGTCGGGCCGCCAGCCGGAATCGAGCGCCGCGGACATCGACTCGAGGTGGATCGCCAGGTGGGTCCCGACGACACCCTTCGGGAACGACGTGGTGCCCGACGTGTAGAGGTAGCTCAGCGGCGCGCGGTCGGGGATCGCGACCTCGGGCGGCGAGTGGTCGTCGGCGGCGAGGTCGGAGAGTGTCGAGGACGCGGCGTCGGTGACAGCGGACGTCAGCAGCTCCGGGTTGTCGCGCGCGGTACCGACGGCGAGGACGACCTCGGTCACGGTCGGCACCTGCGCGGCCGCCTCGGCGATCGTCGTGGCGAGCTGGGTCTCGACCACGACGCCGCGCGCTCCGGAGTGCCGGAGCACGTAGGCGATCTCGTCGGGGCGCCACCCGAGGTTGACCGGCACGCAGACCACGCCGGTCTTGGCGCACGCGTAGTAGACGGCGAGGAACTCGGAGCTGTTGCCGGCGGCCAGCGCGAGTGCATCGCCCACCCCGTAGCCGCGACCCAGCAGCCCGTGCGCGAGCCGATTCACCCACGCGTCGAACTGGGCGTAGGTCAGGCGCCGATCGCCGTCGACGACCGCGAGGTGGTCGGGCCGGGCGGCCGCCGAGCGGGTGAGGGCGTCGCCGACGTTGATCCGCTGGGCCAGGTTGCGCTGGAGATCCATCGCGGACTCCTCTCAGTAGGACCGCGGCAGACCGAGCGAGTGCTGGGCGACGTAGTTGAGGATCATTTCCCGGTTGACCGGCGCGATCCGCAGGAGCCGGGCGAGACCCCAGTAGGGGAGCAGGCCGTACTCGGAAGCGACGCCGTTCCCGCCGTGGGTCTGCATCGCGGCGTCGCACGCGGCGATCGCGGCCTCGGCGGCGGCGTACTTGGCCATGTTCGAGGCCTCGCCCGCCGGGAGCCCCTGGTCGTGCAGCCACGCGGCCTTCCGGGTCATCAGCGCGGCCAGCTCGGTCTCGATCTTGGCCTTCGCCAGCGGGTGGGCCACGCCCTGGTGGCTACCGATCGGCCGGTCCCAGACCTCGCGGTCGTTCGCGTAGCGGGTGGCGCGGCCGAGTGCGTAGCGGGCGATGCCGACGCAGAGCGCGGCCCCGGTGATCCGCTCGGGGTTGAGGCCGTGGAACACCTGGCGGAAGCCCTGGTTCTCGTCGCCGACCAGTGCCGACGCCGGGAGCCGAACATCGTCGAACCGCAGCGTGAACTGCTTCTCGGGCAGCAGGACGTCCACCGGAAGCGGGATCTTCTGCAGGCCCGGGGCGTCGGTGGGGACGAGGAACAGGCTCAGCTGGGCGTTGCCGCGCTCGTCACGCCCCGTGCGGGCGACGAGCAGCAGTGCCTCGGCGTCGTCGACCCCGGAGATGTAGTACTTCTCGCCGCTGACCACCCACTCCTCCCTATCGGCGTGCTCCCCTTCTATGCGGCGGGCGGTCGTCGCGAGCTTGTGGGTGTTGGAGCCGGCGTCGGGCTCGGTGATCGCGAAGACCACCTTCTCCCGGCCGCTCGCGAGCCCCGGCAGCCAGTCCTTGCACTGCTCCTCGGTGCCGTACTCGGCGATCACCGCGGCCGAGATCGCGTGCGTGACCAGCAGCAGGAGGATCGGGGCGCCCTGCGCGGCGGTCTCCTCGCAGACCAGGGCCAGCTCGACGAGCCCGCCGCCCCCGCCGCCGTAGGCCTCCGGGACCGACACCCCGATGTAGCCGGCGTCGCCCAGCGCGTGCCAGAGCTCGGTGCACTCGGCGCCGCGGCGGGCGTGGTCGACGTAGTAGTCACCACCGAACGGGGCGGTGATCTTCCCGACGGCGTCCCGCAGATCGCGGTGCTCGTCGGTCTCCACGAAGTCCACGCCGACTCCTCGATACGCTGTGACTCGTCGTTCACTTGCCGGCGACCGTAGCGGCTCACCGGGCACGTGACCAGAGCCACGAGGACCTCGGACCGGCTAGTCTCCCCGACGAGCGGTGAGGACCGGGAGCGTGACTCTCGTTCACCGACGCCGGAAAGGGGGAGGTGTGGAGAGCGAAGCCCGGGTGAGCGAACTCGGTCGCCAGGGCGACCCCATCCGTTCCCCTGCCAAGCGCGACCCCGCCCGCAAGGACCGGATCCTCGCCGCCGCCGCCGACCTCGTGGCCCGCCACGGCTACCACGCCGTCGGGATGGCCGACATCGGTGCCGCGGCCGGCATCGTCGGCTCCGGGATCTACCGGCACTTCGACTCGAAGGCCGCGCTGCTCTCCGCGCTGCTCGAGCAGCTCATGGACGAGATGGAGCGTTCGGCCGCCGCCGTCGTCGCCCAGGCCGACGACGACCGCGACGCCCTCGAGCGCCTGGTCACCACCCACGTCCGCTTCGCGATCGAGGACCGGCGGCTGCTGCAGGTCTACTACCGCGAGGCGCACCACCTGCCCGAGGAGGCCCTGCGCGGGCTCCGCCGGGCACAGCGGCACTACATCGAGGAGTGGGTGATCGCGCTCGCCCCGCTGCGCCGCGAGCTCTCCGACGCCGAGCTGCGCGTGGTCGTGCACGCCGCGCTCGGCACCACCCAGGCCGTGCTGTTCCACCACAGCGGTCTGCCCGCCGACCGGCTCGCCGAGCTGCTCGAGGACATGGGCCGGCGCTGCCTCGGCCTCCCGGAGCGCGCGCCCACGGAGTGAACCGCCGGTGACCGGCCCTTGCGCCCCTGACCGCGCCTGGCAATGCTGCAGGTCACACCGCGACGGGCAGGGAGGCACGCGTGGAGAGCACGACGTTCGACGTCACGACGCTGCGGGGTCGACGCGCGGTCCGCCGGTGGGAGCGCACCTCCGTCGGCGACGTGTTCGAGCGGATGACCTGGAGCTACCCCGACCAGGTCGCGATCGTCGGCCGCCCGGGCGCCTACTCCGAGGAGCGCTTCCGGCAGGTGACCTACCGCGAGGCCGACCGGATCGCGAACCAGGTCGCCCACGGCCTGCTCGCCCGCGGCCTGGACCCGGCCGCCCGCGTGCTCCTGTTCTGCGAGAACTCCGTCGAGGCCTACGTCGCGAAGATCGGCATCGCGAAGGCGGGCCTCGTCGCGATGCCGCTCAACCCCAACCTCGCGCCCGACGTCGTCGAGCACCTCATCCGCCACGCCGAGCCGACGTTCGCGATCGTCGACGCCGAGTGCTGGCCGCGGGCCGCCGAGGCCTTCTCCCGCGCCGGGCTGGCGCCCGAGGTGACCATCGCGATCGGCGGCGCGCCGGTGTCCGGCAGCGTCGGGTTCGGCGCGTTCGTGGACGCCCAGGCCGACGACGAGCCCGTCGTCGAGATCCACGGCGACGACATCTGGGAAATGATGTTCACCTCGGGGACGACCGCGATGCCCAAGGGAGTGATGATCTCCCACTCGGCGAGCCACGTCGCCGCGATGAGCTTCGCGCTCTCGCTGACCCGCGGCACGGGC
>JAVXWR010000437.1:0-3216 GCA_032230725.1 Actinomycetota bacterium | reverse complement strand
GGCGACCGGTCGTCGATCACGCCCTTGCCCAGCAGCGCGGTGGTCAGGCCGGCCTGTAGCCGGTTCGCGACCTCGGTGAGCTCCGTGGAAGCGCCGAGCGCCCCGGCGCCCGCGAGGATCGCCACCTTCTCCCCCGCGTTGAGCACCTCCGCCGCCCGCACCAGCGCCTCGTGCGGCGGTGCGCCCGGCTCGGAGGAGGGCACCGCGGAGGTCTGGTAGTAGCCGTGGGCGTCGGGCGGGTCGACGACCGCCTTCTCCTCCAGCACGTCGCTGGGCAGGATCACGACCGAGACGGTGCGGTCGGCGAGCGCGCTGCGGCACGCCCGGTCGACGATGTGGCGGACCTGCGAGGGGTCCTTGACCTCGGCGACGTAGCCGCCGACGTCGGAGAACAGCGTCGAGAGGTCGACCTCCTGGTAGTAGCCGCCGGCCTGCGCGGTCTGGGCGGTGTGCCCGAGCAGAGCCACGACGGGCTGGTGGTCCAGCTTGGCGTCGTAGAGGCCGTTGAGGGCGTGGATGGCACCGGGTCCGCTGGTGACCGCGCAGCAACCGATCGGCGAACCGCCGTACTTGACGTCCGCGCACGCGGCGAACGCGGCGGTCTCCTCGTGGCGGACCTGCACGAACTCGGCGTCGTCCCGCTCGGGCAGCGCGGTGAAGATCCCGCCGATGCCGTCGCCGGGGTAGCCGTAGAAGCGGTGCACGCCCCACGCGGCGAGGCGGTCCAGGACGTGCTCGGCGACGGTCTTGGGTGCGCTCACGACACTGACTACCCGCTGGCCTCACATATCGATCGGGGCCAGCGGACGCAACGGGTGCTCCAGGGGCTCCGGCGCCGTCCCCTCCGGCCCGAACGGCGAGCCTCCGAGCTCCTCGCGGTGGTGCGGGGTCAGCCACGCCGAGGGCTCCGGGCCGAGCGGCACGACCTGCGTCGGGTTGATCGTCGTCTGGACCATGTAGTAGTGCCGCTTGATGTGGTCGAAGTCGACCGTGTCCCCGAAGCCGGGCGTCTGGTAGAGGTCGCGGGCGTAGGCCCAGAGGGCCCCGAACTCGGCGAGCTTCGCCCGGTTGCACTTGAAGTGGCCGTGATAGACCGCGTCGAACCGGGCGAGCGTGGTGAACAGCCGGACGTCGGCCTCGGTGATGTGGTCCCCGACCAGGTAGCGCTGGTTCTCCAGGCGCTCGTCGAGGGCGTCGAGCCGGGCGAACAGCGCGGTGTAGGCCTCCTCGTAGCGGGTCTGCGTCGTCGCGAACCCGGTCTTGTAGACCCCGTTGTTGACGTCGTGGAAGACGCCCTCGTTGACCTCGTCGATCTCGTCCCGCAGCTCCTCGGGGTAGAGCACCGGTGCCCCGGCACGCTGGTGGGCCGCCCACTCCCGCCCCAGGTCGATCGTGATCTGAGGGTAGTCGTTGGTGACGAGCTGCCCCGAACCGATGTCGACGATCGCCGGCACGCTCACGCCGTTCTCGGTGCCGTTCTCCGGGTCCCGCGCGTGGTAGGCCTGCTCGAGGTGGCTGATGCCCAGCACCGGGTCGACCCCGCCCTCGTCGAGGGAGAACCGCCACGAGCGGTCGTCCTGCAACGGGTCGGTGATCCCCATCGACAGCACGTCCTCGAGCCCCATGAGCCGGCGCACGATGACCGAGCGATGGGCCCACGGGCAGGCCAGCGACACGCACAGCCGGTAGCGGCCCGGCTCGACGGGCCACTGTCCGGCGTCCGACGGCGACGCGACGATCCGGTCGGTGAAGCGCGGCCCCCGACGCGTGAACGAGCCGCTCGAGTCGGCGTAGGCCCTGGTGTTGCCCGCGGTGGTGGTCACCTCCCGAGGTTCCCACGCACGGCGCTGTCGATTCCCGGGACCGGTGCGCGACGTCATGATGAGGGCCCCGGAAACGCCGTGGCCCCCGGCACCGAAGGAGCACCACCATGGCCGGTTACCTGATCCTGCTCTACGTCGACGAGGCCGCCTACGCCGCGGGGGTGGGTGGGGACGAGGGCGCAGACCTCCTCGCGGCCCACCAGAAGTTCCAGGCCGCGCACTCCGACGCGCTCCGTGGCGGCGGTCAGCTCGCCCCCTCCGCCACGGCCACCAGCGTCCGCGGGCCCGGCCGCTCCCCCGACTACGCCGCCGGCGCCGACGCCGAGGTCACCGACGGACCCTTCTACGAGACCAAGGAGGCCCTCGGCGGCTACTACCTCATCGACGCACCCGACCTCGACGCCGCGCTCGCCGTCGCCCGCGAGGTCCCGGCGCTCTTCGGCGGGGTCGAGGTCCGGCCCGTCATCTACCCCTGAGGTGGAACCGGCCGACGCGGCTCTCGCGGACGCGCACCGTCACGAGTGGGGCCAGGTCCTCGCCGCGACGGTGCGCGTCACGCGCGACCTCGACATCGCCGAGGAGTGCGTCCAGGACGCGTACGCCCAGGCGGTGTCGACCTGGCGCGCGGAGGGGGTCCCGTCGCGGCCCGGGGCCTGGTTGACCACGGCGGCCCGGCGCCGGGCGACCGACCGGCACCGGCGGGCGGAGGTCGCGGCCCGGGCGCTGCCGCTGCTGGTGACGGACGAGGTCCCTCCCGACGACGTGGATCCCGGGGCCACCGACCTCCTCGCGCTGGTCTTCACCTGCTGCCACCCCGCGCTCGCCGAGCCGGCGCGGGTCGCGCTGACGCTGCGCCTGCTGGGCGGGCTCACGACCCTCCAGATCGCCAAGGCCTTCCTCGTCCCCGAGCCGACGATGGCGGCGCGGATCACCCGGGCGAAGAAGAAGATCGCCGCGGCCCGGGTGCCCTACCGGGTGCCCGGACCCGCGGAGCTGCCGGAGCGGCTGGACGCGGTGCTCACCGTCGTGCACCTGGTCCTGACCACGGGCCACACCGCGCCCGACGGCGACGACCTGGTCCGCCCCGACCTCGTCGGCCGCGCGCTCGACCTGGCCCGGCTGCTGCGGGCCCGGTTCCCCGACGAGCCCGCGGTGGCCGGGCTCCTCGCCCTCGCGGTGCTCATCGACGCGCGGCGCGCGACCCGCATCGGCCCGGACGGGACCCTCACGCTGCTCGCGGACCAGGACCGGTCCCACTGGGACGTCGGGATGATCGCGGAGGGCACGCTGCTGGCGCGGGAGGCGATGGCACGGTCGCGCCCCGCGACGGTGTCGCGCTACGCGCTGCTCGCCGCGATCGCCGCCGTGCACGGCGAGGCACCGTCGTCCGCCG
>JAVXWR010000412.1:0-11846 GCA_032230725.1 Actinomycetota bacterium | reverse complement strand
CGCGGTAGCCGTCGTACTGGCGCAGCGCGTCCCCGCCGTGGCCCTCCTCGAGGTGCACCGCGAGGACCTCGCGGTGCGCGGTCTCCCGCAGCGGGTCGCAGCCGACCGCGACGAGCCCGAGGCGCAGCGCGTCGGCGTAGCGCCGGGAGCGGCGGTGGTCGGCGCTCAGGGCCTCGAGGGCGTGCAGGCGCAGCTGCCGGAAGCGTTCCCGCTCGGGCTCGACCCACGGCTCGTCCCAGCCGGGCAGCAGCTCCCCGGCGACCAGGAGGGCCTCGCGGTCACCGGGGGCCCCGACCTCGGCCTCCCACAGGTCGACCGTGACGTGGGCGGCGAGGGCGACGTGGCCGTCGGCGGTCTCGACCAGAGGTTCCTCGGCGATGCGACGCAGCCGCCACAGCGTCGAGCGCAGGTTGCCCGAGGCGCGGTCCTCGGGGCTGTCGCCCCAGAGGGTGCCCGAGAGCTGGTCGCGCCGGACGGGGCGCCGGGCGAGAGCCAGGAAGGCCAGCAGCCGCTCGGCGCGGGGGGTGAGCAGGAGCGGCCGGTCGTCCTCCCGGCAGGTGAAACGACCGATGACGGTCAGTCCGGTTCCGGCCACGCGAGCCTCCGAGCGTCCGAGCCTGATGGGGCTTGCGGGCTCGGATCTGAACCTCGCGGACGAGATGTCCGCCTCGGCCGCCTCGGCAAACGCCGATCACGTCGCACCGGCGCTGACCGCCCGCCGGAGTCGTAGACGCAGGACGTCACGGCGAACTCGCTCCGCGTGAGAACGACCCACGATCTTCACTCGACGGCACCAAGCTATGCGCCATTGTTGTAGCGCATCGTGATTGACAGTTCGGGTGGGTCGTCGAATCCTGGTTGGAGCTCTTCTGACCTACGATGCGGAAAAGGGATCTCCGATGGCCGACAACAAACTCGATCAGCTCGCCCGAGAATCGATCGACGCCTTCAACCGGAGCGATTGGGACGCGATCCGCGCCATGCTCGGACCGGGCTACGTCTATGAGGAGACCGGGACCGGCCGACGGTGTGAGGGGGTCGACGAGACGCTGGCCGCCCTGCAGGCGTGGAAGTCGGCGATCCCGGACGGCAGGGGCGAAGTCCTGCGCGTCGTCGTCGACGGCGACACCGTCGTGCTGGAGCTCGTCTGGCGCGGCACCCAGACCGGCCCGCTCGCCGCGGGCGCGGGCGAGCTCCCGGCGTCCGGTCGATCCTTCGAGGCCCTCGCCGTGATGTGGACGCAGTGGAGCGGCGATCAGTTGGTGTCCGAGCGCCACCACATCGACGTCCTGTCCATGCTTGCCCAGCTCGGAGCGCTCCCCGCGCCGGCTTGACACGGCCCCAGACAAACGGCGCGCAAACTGAGACAGAACAACATGCGTGTCCGTCTGTTCGGAGTCGGACGGAGCTGGGACGATCACGGTCACGTCGGAGCCTCTTGCCCCCCAGGAGGGCCGGCGAGGTCCCGCGGCCCGGTCCCCCTCGGGCAGCGGGACCGCCCGACCTCCGGTGCGGTCGTCAGCCCTCCACGACCCGCTTGATCGCCGCCAGCGTCGCCGGGATCCCGGCGCGCGCGTCGGCGACCCGGATCGCGATCTCTCTCTCGGCGTCCGCTCCGTAGCGCTCCCCGAAGAACTCCCGTCCCGCCGGGGGGAACTCCCAGGTCTCGGTCAGCCGCGTGCCCTCGCCGTCGGGCGCCGTCTCGAAGCCCCAGTAGACGCGGCCGCCGTTGACCGTCCAGCGGAAGACCCGGCCGGGCTCGGCGGCCACCACCTCGCTGCGGGTCTGCCACTCGCGGTCGGGCTTGACGTTGTAGCCCGTGAAGTGCGCCCCGACGCGCGGCCCGTCGCCCTCGTCCCACTCGCAGCGCGCGCAGATCGGGCTCCACTCGCCGGTGCGCGTGACGTCGGAGACGACGTCCCAGACCGATCGCGGATCCGCGTCGACGTGGATCGACTCGGCATGGGTGTAGTCGCCGGGGCCCGGCTGTGCGTCGTCCACCCGATCATGATGGCGCGTCGCCGGGCGCGGCACGAGCGACTTCGGGATGCGCCCGGTCGGGACGGCGCGCAAGGGTGGGCCCGTGATCGCGACGGAGATCGTCCCCGAGCTACTGCGCGGCGCGCTCGACCTGGAGCGCACCGAGGTGGGTGTGCGGCCGCACCGCCTCCCGGCCCGCGCGCGGGCCCGGGCGGACCGGCAGCTGCTGCTCGCCCAGGCGCAGCCCTCGGGCGTGCGGCTCGTGCTCCGCACCCCGGCCACCCGCCTCGAGGTCGACGCCCACCGCACGACGCTCGCCGCCGTCGGGGTGCCGCCGCGTCCCGACGGCCGCTACGACCTCGTCGTCGACGGCGAGCTGGTCGACCAGCAGACCTCGAGCGGCGGGACCGTTCTGGTCACCGACGTCGCGACCGGGACCATGGAGACGCGCGAGGGCCCCGTCGGGACCGTCGTCTTCACCGGCCTGCCGGCGCGCGACAAGCTCGTCGAGCTCTGGCTCCCGCACCAGGAGATGACCGAGCTGGTGGCGTTGCGCACCGATGCGCCCGTCACCGCCGTGCCCCCGGGCGGACGCCGGGTCTGGTTGCACCACGGCAGTTCGATCAGCCAGGGCTCGAACGCCGGGAGCCCGACGACGACGTGGGCCGCCCTGGCCGCCGCCCGCGGCGGCGTCGACCTGGTCAACCTCGGGTTCAGCGGCAGCGCGATGCTCGACTCCTTCGTCGCGCGCACCATGCGCGACCACCCGGCCGATCTGCTCAGCGTCAAGATCGGGATCAACCTGACCAACGCCGACGTCATGCGGATGCGCGCCTTCACCCCGGCGGTGCACGGGTTCCTCGACACGATCCGCGACGGGCACCCGACGACGCCGTTGCTGGTCGTCTCCCCGGTGCTCTGTCCGATGCACGAGGACACGCCGGGCCCCGGCGCCGTGGACCTCTCCGACGGCACCATGCGCTTCCGGGCGACCGGCGACCCGGCCGACGTCGCGGCCGGCCGGCTGTGCCTCCGCACCATCCGCGAGGAGCTCAGCCGCGTCGTCACCCAGCGCGCGGCCGACGACCCGCACCTGCACCTGCTCGACGGGCTCGCGCTCTACAGCGAGCCCGACGCCGCCGAGCACCCGCTGCCGGATCGGCTGCATCCCGACGCGGCCACGCACCGGCTGATGGGGGAGCGGTTCGCTGCGCGCGCCTTCGGGCCGGGCGGGCCGTTCGCGCCGGCCTGACCTGCGCTCACGCCGTGATCGAGTGGACCGGGCAGCCGGGATCGACGAAGGGCCGCTCGCCGGGCGCGCCCGCGCGGTAGGCCGCGTTGGCGAGCACGGAGCAGGTGCAGCCCCGGTCGACCGCGGCGCGTGCACCGGGCCCCTCCGTGGGGTCGGCTGCGCGCACGCGCCCGTCGTCGACGTCCTCGGCCATGTCAGCTTTCTCCCCGGGGCCGGCTGGTGCGTCATGCACCGTCGACCTCGGGTCGCGGCCACGCACAGGTTGAGATCACTATGCTATCGGTTGTGCGCCATCGGAATGTGTCCCGCCGACGAGGTCGCGATCAGCTCACCCGGGGACGAGGTCCCCGTCGACGTCGTCGACCCGGGTGCCGGTGAGGCTGCGGTAGGCGCGCAGCGCCCGACGGCGTGCTCCCAGTGAGGTGAGCACCACTCGGACGACCGAGGGCTCGCCGCGGTCGTCGAGCAGCTCACCGAGCACGGCGAGGTCGTCGACCTCGCCCGCGACGCCGCCGGCCGCGCGTCGCAGCAGCGCGCCCACCCGCGGCGAGACCGACACCTGCTCGACGGGCACCGGCTCGGCCCGGGCCCTGCCCGTGCCGGTGATGCCCTGCAGGGCGGCGAGCACCGACGGACGGTCGACGCCCGCCTCGCGCAGCACCGTCGCGACCGCCTCGGCGTCGCGCCCCATCAGCGCGAGCAGGACGTGCTGGCTGCCCGCCGAGCGGGCGCCCGCCGCGGCGGCGCACTCGCGCGCGGTCGCCAGGCCGGGCCACCACGACGTCCGCACCCGGTCTGCTCTCACGCCCCCCTATCGCATCCCGGCCCCGATTCATCACGGTGATCCTGGATCTCGCTCAGGTCACGACGCCCCGGGTGACGGGACGGTCGCGCTCCGTGCCGGCGCCGTCGAGGGCGGGGAGTCCGTGCGCCGACACATCCGACACATTTCCGTGGTCTTCACGAAACTGCTCCGGAATGAAGACCCCGCCAGCGCACCGGAGCAGTTACGTGCGCCACGAGAATGCGACGGTGCATGTCGAGGACGTGTCATCCGGAAAACGTTGCATGACGGGGGCCCGGAATCGTTGTGGGGCGCGCGTGAACGCCGCACGCTGCCTTTCGACCGTCGTGACTCGGCCACCCAGCGCAGCGTGGCTCCTCCGGAAGGACCTTCCCCGTGAAACTGCCCGTTGCCCTCGCCCTCGTGGTCGGCGTCGTCGGTGGCGTCCTGACCTGGCTCTACGTCGGCCCCCTGGCCGCGCTCGGGCTCTTCGTCCCCGCCACCTTCATGGGCGCCGCGTGCTACTTCGCGGCCGGAGGCGATGTGGCCGCACTGAAGAAGTCCGTGCCCGCGAACGTCTGGGGCGTCGTGATGGGGACGATCACCCTGATCGTTGCCGCATTCGTATCCGGTGCCGCCCTGACCGGCGTCGTGGTCGGCGGCGGAACCCTGGTGCTCATCCTCGGCGCGCTCGTGCCGCTGCTCGAGTTCGTCCCCGGCGCCGTCATCGCCTTCGCGATGACGGTCGGCTGGGGCCTGCTCACCTCGGCGTCGGGCACCGACTTCGCGTTCAAGACCGGCCCCTTCACCGTCATGCTCGTCTCGTTCGTGATCGGCGGGCTCTACGGGTGGGTCGGGAGCATCCTCGTCGGCAGGCTCATGGGCGCCACGAGCACGACCTCGGCCGCCGCCTCGGCCCCGACCGCAGCCTGACGGACCCCCGCCGGCGACCGGACGTCGCCCGGCGGGGGACGGGGGCTCGGTGCGGGCGGCGCGCCGGAGGAGTAAGCAGGGCACCATCACGGGGCCCACCGAGGCGCCCCCGACGGAGGAGCCCCGATGGCGCAGGTCAGGGCACTGGCCCGCCGCACGATCCCCGCCGACCCCGAGAAGGTGCTGGCGGCACTGGCGGACTACCGGGAGATCCGTCCCTCGATCCTCACCGAGCACTACCGCGACTACCGCGTCGAGGTCGGCGGCGAGGGCGCGGGCACCGTCGTTCACTGGGTGCTGCAGGCGACCTCGAAGCGGCAGCGTGACCAGCTCGTCGAGGTCTCCACCGCGCCGGAGGGCGGCGTGGTCGAGGCCGACCGCAACTCCAGCATGGTGACCACCTGGCGGGTGCGGCCCGAAGGCGAGGCCGCCGCGACGGTGGAGGTCGACACCCGCTGGACCGGGGCCGGCGGGATCGGCGGCTTCTTCGAGCGCATCTTCGCGCCGAAGGGACTGCGGCGCATCCATGACGGCGTGCTCGCCAACCTCGAGCGGCGCGTGGCCCCGGGCGGGCAGCGGAGCGTCGGCTAGCCCGTGAGGCGAGCTCGGCGCCGAAGTAGACCTGGACCTCGACGACGCGGCCGTCGCGCACCGTGAGCACCTCGGTGTTGCGGTGCCGGGCGCCGGATTGTCCTCCGTCGACGGGGTGCAACTCGTAGACGTAGCGCACGAAGACCTCGCCGGGGGAGACCTCCACGACGTCGACGAGGTCCTGGGACCACAGCCGACCCGCCGTCGGGAAGCAGCGGCGCAGCCACTCCTCGGGGCCGATCGGCTCGTCCTGCGGGCTGGTGAACACGAAGTCGTCACCGAGCAGCGCGGTGGCGGCCGCGGCGTCCGGCGAGCACGTTCGTCGTTACCATGATTCCCCGTCTCGGTATCAAAAAACTACCAAGTACTCCTGGGGAAGAGTCGACCCCGCGGCTGCCGTACGCTGTCCCGCATGGTGGAGCGGCTCGCATCCCGGCTCGGCATCTCGCAGATGCGCCTGTTGATCGGCGGCTGGATCCTCGCCGCGGTCCTGCTGCTGGTGGGCCTCGCCCTCGTGCTCGGGGGATCGACGCTGGCCGGCGCCGTCGTGTTCCTGCTCGGCGTCATCGCGTCGATGACCGTCGCGGTCAACCTCCTGCGCCTCCGGGCGGGCGAGCACGCGGTCAAACGACCCGAATAAGCACTCCAGTGGGTGAACTCATGTGGTGATCGAGGGTTCTCGCTGGACGTGGAGGTGTTGCGTGCCTCACCGTGTTCCCACCGACGGACGGTTGGTGTCGGTGTTCGGGGAACACCGGCTGCTGCGGGTCGGTGGCGGTCGCTGGGGAGCGGACCGCCGCCGATCCCAGCTCTTCCGTCGGACCCCCGGGCTCAGGCCCCGGTGACCCGGTAGAGGCGCTGCGCCCCCCGGATGCCCTTGAACCGCCGCGGTGCCGCCACCCGCCACCGGAACTCGGTGTCCGTCCCGAGCGCCTCGACCACGGCGTCGTGCACGGCGGCCGTCACGACGATCTGACCGGGGCGCGCCGTCGTCGTGACCCGGGAGGCGAGGTTGACCGGCGGCCCGAACCAGTCGCCGGCGTGGGGCACCCCGATGCCCGTGGCGAGCCCGATGCGCACGTCCGGGCGCCCGTCGTCGGCCTCCGACCAGCGCCGCCCGAGCTCCACGGCCGCCCGCAGCAGCGCCACGGTGTCCGACGACACGAGCATCACCGCGTCGCCGATGGTCTTGGCGAGGCGCACGGGGCGGGCCACGACCTCGGTCGCGCACTCCGCGAGCTGCTCCGCGACCTCGGAGAGCTCCGCCGCGGACACGTTCTCGCCGAGGTCGGTGAACCCCACCAGGTCGGCGAAGCACACCGACACCTCCTGCGCGCCCTGGAGCCGTCCCGCCGTGGACTCCTCGAGCGCGACGGCGTGGGAGCGGATGCGGTCGGCGAGGGCGACCGCCACCAGGTGGGTCAGGTGCAGGGCGTCCTCCTCGGCGAACCGACGGGCCTCGATGGCGTAGCGCAGGGCCGTCTCCGAGTCGGGTTCTCCGGCCGCGAGCAGCGCCTCCCCGATCAGCGACCCGAGCGCGTCCGCCATGTTCAGCACCCCGCGCCCGATCGCGCGGACCACCGGCAGCATCTCCTCGTCGGTGAACCCGAGCGACCGGTAGCCCTCGATCCGCTGCGCGATCTCGGCGTCCTCGTCGGTGTAGATCTCCTCGGTGGGGTCCGCGGACACCGGGCGGCCCAGCGCGCGGAACCACTTCGCGATGATCTCCGGGTCCTGCCCGGTGTGCGCGCAGATGGAGGCCATCGACCAGCCGTCCTCGGGGTCCAGCGTGCGCTCGAGCAGCAGCAGGCCGAGCCGGTCGCGGGCGATGGCCTCGCGCATCGTGTCCACCCCGACCCCGTCGCGGGCCAGCGCGTCCAGCACCTCGACCCGGGTGCGGCGGTCCCGCCCGGTCAGGCCGTCGAGGAGCCCGGCCCGGTCGAAGTCGGTCTCCGCCATCGCGGACCGGAGGCGGCGCGGGATCGGCAGCGACGTCAGGTGGCGGGGCGGCACCAGGTCATCGTGACGCAGACGTCGCCTCGCGTCGCGCGATGGAGTCCGGCCGACCCCCGAGGCGCCGACTACCGTGGACGGGGAGATGGCTCCCCGACTGCTCGCGACCAGCGACCTCCACGTCAACCGGAGCGAGAACGAGGCGGTCGTGGAGGACCTGCACCCCACCGATCCCGGCGACTGGCTGATCGTGGCCGGTGACGTCGGGGACCGCATCGAGCACCTGCGCCGGACCATGTCGACCCTCGCGGGGCGCTTCGCCCGGGTCATCTGGGTACCGGGCAACCACGAGCTGTGGACGCAGCGCGACGAGGAGACCGACGCCGTCGGGCCCGCCCGCTACGCCGCCCTCGTCGAGGTGTGCCGGGCGAGCGGGGTGCTGACCCCCGAGGACGAGTGGCCGGTGTGGGATCCCGGGGGCACCGCGGGGGGCCCGGCGCTGGTCTGCCCGCTGTTCCTGCTCTACGACTACTCGTGGCGGGTGCGCCCGGACATGGTCGGGCTGGGCGAGACCGAGGCGCTCGACGTCGCCCGCGAGGCCGGCGTGGTCTGCACCGACGAGATCCTCATGTCCAGTGACCCGTTCCCGGGGCCGCCGGCCTGGTGCGCCGAGCGCCTGGAGCTCTCCCGGGCACGGCTGGCGCAGCGACCGGCCGGGATGCCGACGGTGCTGGTCAACCACTGGCCGCTCACCGAGCTTCCGCTGCAGGTGCTGCGTCACCCGGAGTTCGCGCTGTGGTGCGGGTCGGCGGCCACCGCGCGCTGGCACCTCCAGTACGACGCGGCCGCGGTCGTCTACGGGCACCTGCACCTGCCGCGCACCACCTGGGAGGACGGCGTGCGCTTCGAGGAGGTGTCGGTCGGCTACCCGCGCGAGTGGGAGCGCCACGGCCTCGTCCGGGGCCCGCTGCGCCCGATCCTGCCGGCGCCCCCCGTCGAGGACCACGACCCGTTCACGGCGTGGGCGCTCGCCCAGGGGGCACGGTGGCGGTAGCGCTGCTCTCGTCGGTGCTGCCGGAGTCGGTGATCGCGGTGGCCTGCGGCGCCGACGACGACGCCGGCCCGCTGCACCCGAGCGAGGAACCGGCGGTCGAGCGGGCGGTGGCGTCGCGGCGCGCGGAGTTCACGACCGCCCGGACGTGCGCGCGGGAGGCCCTGGCCGCGCTCGGGGCGCCGGCCGAGGCGGTGCCGGTGGGGGAGAATCGGGCCCCGGTCTGGCCGAGCGGGGTGGTCGGGTCGATCACGCACACCCGGGGGTTCCGGGGCGCGGCGGTGGCGTGGCGCTCGGTGGTCCGGTCGGTGGGGATCGACGCGGAGGTCCACGACGCCCTGCCCCGCGGCGTGCTCGAGGCGGTGTCGTCCGAGGGCGAGCGGCAGGCGCTGTCGGCGTTGTCGGCGGCGCGGCCCGAGGTGTCGTGGGACCGGCTGCTGTTCTCGGCGAAGGAGTCGGTCTACAAGACGTGGTTCCCGCTGACGGGGCGCTGGTTGGGGTTCGAGGACGCCGAGCTGGTGCCGGCGGCGGACGGGACGTTCCGGGCGCGCCTGCTGGTCGAGGGGCCGACCGTGGACGGGGTCGTGCTGTCGGGGTTCGAGGGCCGGTGGGCCGTGGACGGCGGGATCCTGGTGACGGCGATCGCGCTCCCTGCGCGGCCACTTTCTGCTTGATCAACAGCACACTGGGTATGTCAGCGGGCCTCCCGGGGTGCCTGGTGTGCCGTTGATCATGGCGGGGCGGGGCGGGGCGGGGCGGGGCGGGGCGGGGCGGGGGCATGGGCGGGGCGTGAGCGGGAACGGGCGTGCGCCGGAGCGGCGGGGCTCAGCCGACGTCGCGCAGCGGGTCCGCGACGGGAGCCGGATCGCCGGATACCGCCTCGTCGGCCGAGGTCTCGCCCGGCGCCTCGACAGCCGGCGAGGGCACCGCGCTGGGCGGCGGGAGCGAGGGGGAGAGCGCCACGGTGCGGGTGGCCCCGATCCCGCGGTAGCGGGCCGGGCTGCAGGTGAGCACGACGACCTGGTGGGTCGCCCCCGTGGTCGCGGCGGTGAAGACGGCGGCGAGGCGCTCGAGGCGGGCCGGGTCCGAGTGCCCGAGCGCGTCGTCGATCATCACCGGTACGCCGTCCTGCGCGTCGACCAGCGCCGCCACCGCGAGCCGCGCGCACAGCCCGAGCTGCTCCTTCGCGCCGCTGGAGAGCGCCTCGAACGGCACCGTCACGCCGTTCAGGGTCCGCGCCACGATGCGCAGGCCCTGGTCGACCTCGAGCGCCAGCGACGGTCCGAACACGATGCGCGCGAGGCGCTCGACCTCGCGGCGGAACGGCGCGACGTAGGCCTGCCGGACCTCGTCGCGGTGTCGCGCGAGGGTGGCGTGCAGCCGGACCGCGGCCGCGGCCCGCCGGGCGATCGACGCGTGCTCGCGCTCCGCGGCGGCGAGCTCGTCGCGGGCGGCGGTCAGCCGGTCGTACCGGCCCTCGCCGCCGGCCATCTGCAGCCGTCCGGTGACCTCGGCGCGGCGGCGCTCGACCTCGGCGCTGCGCGTGCTCAGGGCCTCGGTGGCGCGGCGGGCGGAGACGACGAGCGCCTCGACGGTGTCCGGGTCGTCCGCGGCCAGCGCGGCGGCGCGCTGCTCGTGGTCGGCCTCCGTGCGACGGGCGCGCGCGAGGATGTCGGTGGCTTCCGCCTCGAGGGCGTCGTCGGGCGCGGTGGTGCGCGCGTCGGCGAGCTCGGCGGCGAGCCGGGAGGCGTCGCTGCGCGCGACGGCCCCACCGGTGCGGGCGGCGGCGACCTCGGACTCGGCGGCCCGCACCGCGTCGTCGGCGAGCCGCCAGGCGTGCTCGGTCTCCTCGGCGGCCCGACGGGCCACGGCCGCCGCGTCGCGGGCCCGCCCGGCCTCCCGCCGCAGGGCGTCGAGCTCGGCGGCCCGGGCGGCACGGGCCGCCTCACCCGCCGCGTCGTCGGGATCGTCCACCTGGGCCGGGTCGTCGAAGAGCGCGGGACCCTCGGGCTCGCGGCGCTTGCGCTTCGCGCCCCGCGGTTCGTCGGCGGCCGCTTCGGGGCGCAGCCGCTCGGCGAGCCGGTCGACCTCGGCGCGGACCTCGGCGGTGGGGCGCCCTCCAAGCTCGCGCTCCACCACCGCGGTGAGCTCGCGGACCCGGCCGGCGGCCTCCTCGGTGGCGTGCCGCGCGGCGCGGGCCGCGACGAGGTCGGCGACCCCGAGCGCGGCGCACGCGGCGTCACGCTCCTCGCGGGCCCGGGCCACGCGTCGCCGGGCCTCCGCGCCGTCGAGGCCCGGGCGCACCCGCACCTCGACCACGCCGGACACGCCGACGGTCACCGGCCCGGCCATCGGCACCGTCCGCGTCTCGCCCGGCATCACCGCCTCGCCGTCGGCGGTCACCCCGGACGCGGCGTCGTGCGCCACGACCTCGACGGTGCCCGCCCCGGCGGCGAGCTCCGCCTCGGCGCGCACCACCCCCCGGTCGAGCTCCTCGAGCTCCTCGACCGTGGCGGCGTCCATGCGGCTGCGCGTCGACGTCCGCTCCACCTCGCGGCGCGCGGCCTCGGCGGCCTCCGCCCGGCGCAGGCGCCCGGAGAGGTCGGCGAGCTCGGCGTGGTCCCGCGCGGTGGCCAGCGCGTCGTCGGCGGCCCGCGACGCGGTGTCCGCCTCGGCCGCCGCGGCCCGCGCCGCCTCCCAGGCCGCGCGACTCTCGTCGGCGTCGGCACGCCGGGCCGCGTCGCGCTGCTCCTGCGTCGCGATCGCGGCGTCGGCCACGGCGGCCGCCCGGGCGGCCTCGGCGGCGCGCTCGATGAGGCGGGCGCGCTCGACCTGGCGGTCGGTCGCCCGGCGGGCCCGCTCGCGGGCGGCCCCGGCCCGCTCGGCCGCCGCGTCCACCTCGAGCCGGCGCGCCTCGAAGGCCGTCCAGCGGTCCTCGAGCTCGCGGGCGCGCTCGGCCGTCCCCTGCCGCTCGACGGCGAGCGAGGAGACCTCGCGGTCGAGGTCGGCGCGCAGCGCGACGTCGCGCTCCACCTCCTCGACCGCCAGCGCCGCCGCGTCCGCCTCGACCCGGGCCGCGGCCAGCCGCTCCGTGGCCTCGCGCAGCGGGCCGACCTGCCGGTGGTGCCCGCCGAGGTAGCGCCGGACCTCGGCCAGGGCGCGCTCCACGAGGTCCTCCGCGGCGGCGTCGGCCCCCGGGGCGGCCTCGCCGGCCCCCGAGGCGCCCGACGCGGCCCGGTCCAGCGCCCGCGTCAGCGCGTCCTGGCCGCCGAGGTCCGCCTGGCCCAGCGGGGGGGGCTGCT
>JAVXWR010000406.1:0-2988 GCA_032230725.1 Actinomycetota bacterium | reverse complement strand
CCGACGTGGCCCTCGATGGCGTCCAGGGTCTTGAGCCCGTCGCCGGTGATCAGCAGGACGGTGTCGGCGTCGGGGTCGAGCCGACCCTCCTCGACCAGCTTCCGCGCGTTCGCAACGGTGACCCCGCCCGCCGTCTCGGCGAAGATCCCCTCGGTGCGGGCGAGCAGCCGCATGCCGTCGCGCACCTCGTCGTCGGTCACGTCGGTGACCGCGCCGCCGCAGCGGCGGACGGTGTCGAGCACGTAGGGGCCGTCGGCGGGATTGCCGATCGCGAGCGAGCGGGCGATGGTGTCCGGCTTCTGCGGGCGGACGACGTCGGTGCCCTCGGCGAACGCCGTCGACACGGGGGAGCACCCGGCGGCCTGCGCGCCGAACACGCGCCAGTGTTGTCCTTCTTCCGGGCCGCCACCCTCGACGAGGCCGAGCGAGACCAGCTCCCCGTAGGCCTTGTCGATCTTGGTGAGCTGCGATCCGGAGGCCACCGGGATCACCGTCTGGGCCGGGATGCGCCAGCCCAGCTGCTCGGCGATCTCGTAGCCCAGCGACTTCGAGCCCTCGGCATAGTACGGCCGCACGTTGACGTTGACGAACGCCCAGTCCTCCTGCTCGAAGGCGAGCTCGGTGGCGAGCCGGTTGACGTCGTCGTAGGTCCCGTCGACGGCGAGCAGCGAGGTCTCGTACACCGCGGTCATCAGGATCTTGGCGCGCTCGAGGGAGGCGGGGATGAGCACGACCGAGTCCCAGCCGGCACGCGCGGCGGCCGCCGCGGTGGCGTTCGCGAGGTTCCCCGTCGACGGGCAGGCGAGGACGGTGAAGCCCAGCTCGCGGGCGGCGGCCAGGGCGACGGCGACGACGCGGTCCTTGAAGGAGTGCGTCGGGTTGCCGGTGTCGTCCTTGACCCAGAGGTTGCGGATGCCCAGCTCGGCGCCGAGGCGGTCGGCGCGCACGAGCCGGGTGAAGCCGGGATCGGTGTTCGGGTGCGACTCGACGGTCGTCGGCACCGGCAGCAGGTCCTTGTAGCGCCAGATCGACTTGGGGCCGCGCTCGATCTGCTCACGGGTGACGTGGCCGAACTCGTAGGCGACCTCGAGCGGGCCGAAACACTCCGGACACGCGAACTCGGCCGCGAGGGCGAGTCGGTGGCCACACGCCCGGCACGCCAGGGCGGCGGCGGGGCCGAGATCGAGGGGCGGACCGGCGGTCCCGGAGGCGGTGCTCGGACCGGAGGCGGTCAGGGTCATGAAAGGTTTCTCCTCATCTTCCCCGCCACCCGGCGGGTCGGAATTGGCACCGGTCTTGCCCCCCGCACGTGCGGGTGCCGCCGGTTGCCGGGGTGTCGTCGGGCCGTTCCCTCTACCCCTCTGGATGAGCCGTATTCGGTTGTCCGCCCGGGGCCGGATCGATCGGTCTCGTGGGCTAACAGCACGTTACGGCAACCTGCGCACGCACGGCCACCGCGCGGGGACGTTGCCCACCACGGTGTCAGGGGGTCCTGGGAGGATGAGGGCGTGCCGCCGAGAGCTCGTCCCGCCCAGGGAGCCGCCGCCGCCGAGGTGGAGGACGCCCCGGTGCGGCTCGTCGTGGGTGACGAGGCCCTGCTGGTCGAGCGCGCCGTCGCCGGCGCGGTCGCCGCTGCCCGGCGTCGGGACCCGGACGTCGAGGTCCGCACCCTGCGGGCCTCCGAGATCACCGCCGGGGTGCTCGCCGAGCTGGTGAGCCCGTCGCTGTTCGCCGAGGCCCGCGTGGTGGTGCTCGAGGCGGCGCAGGACGCGAACGCCGAGGTCACCACGGTGCTCGTGGACTACGCGAAGGCGCCCACCGAGGGCGTCGCGCTCGTCGCCGTGCACGCGGGCGGAGCCAAGGGCAAGGCGCTGGTCGACGGGCTGAAGAAGGCCGGCGCCGCGGTCACCGAGGCCCCGAAGCTCCAGAAGTACGACCAGCGGTCCGACTTCGTGCGCGCGGAGGTCCGCCAGTCCGGCGGCACCATCACGGGAGACGCGCTGGGTCTGCTGCTCGACGCCGTCGGGTCGGACCTGCGCGAGCTCGCGGCGGCGGCGTCGCAGCTGGTGAGCGACTCGGGGGGCCAGGTCGACGCCGAGGCCGTGCGCCGGTTCCACCGCGGCCGGGCCGACGTCACCGGGTTCGCGGTCGCCGAGCGCGCGGTGACGGGGGACCGGGCGGGCGCGCTCGAGGCGCTGCGCTGGGCGCTCGACACCGGGGTCGCCCACGTGCTGGTGGCGGACGCGCTGGCCGACGCGGTGCGGACCATCGCGCGGGTCTCGGCCGCGGGGCGGGGTGACCCCTACCGGTTGGCCTCCGAGCTCAAGATGCCGCCGTGGAAGGTCAAGAAGGCCCAGGGGCAGGCCCGCGGGTGGGACGGCCCGGGGCTCACGCGGGCGATGTCGCTGGTCGCCGACGTGAACGCCGACGTCAAGGGCGCCGCTGCCGACCCGGCCTACGCCCTGGAGCGGGCGACCGTGGAGCTGGCCGCCCTGGCCGGTCACGCCCGCCGGCGTTGAGGGCGCGCGTCACCGAGCCCGTCCATGATCAGCAGCACATCAGGCATGCACCGCGCGCCCCGGACGTGCGTGGAGTGCCCCTCGACGCGGCAGCCCACGACGAGCGGAGGGCACCTCCGGCCAGTTCACCTGACCGAAGGTGCCCTTCGCTCGAGAGCTCGGGAGACCGGCTCAGGCCGGCGTCTTGCCGCCCTTGGCGTCGACGGTGAAGCGCGCGCCCCGGTGGGCCATGCGCGACTTCTTGTTCGCCGCCTGGTTCTTGTGGATGACGCCCTTGCTCACGGCCTTGTCGAGCAGGCGCCCGGCCTCGCGGCGGCGCTCGTCGGCGGCCGCGGTGTCACCGGCCTCGAGAGTCTCGCGGTACCGACGGATCGCGGTCTTGATCCGCGACTTGACCGCCTTGTTCCGCTGACGAGCCTCCTCGTTCTTGCGGTTGCGCTTGACCTGCTGCTTGATGTTCGCCACGGGG
>JAVXWR010000377.1:0-4422 GCA_032230725.1 Actinomycetota bacterium | reverse complement strand
CGCGGAAGCTGCCCGACATGGCCCGCGGGCTCGGACAGTCGATGCGCATCCTCAAGGCCGAGACGCGCGGGCTGCAGGAGGACGACCTCGAGCTCGCGTCCTACAAGACGGCCGAGCCCGTGCCGGGAGCGCCCCCGACCGATACCGGGTCGTCCACGCCGTCGACCCCCGACCGGCCGAGCGGGACCGCTCGCCCGGACGCAGCCGCGGACCGGCCGTCGAGCGCGGAGCGCGACGCCTCGTGAACTGAGCGTCGCCGGGCGTTGATAACGTCCGCCGCGGTGACCGACTTCGCGAGACCGGCAGAGGCCACGGAGGCCGTCGAGGCCGTGGCCGCGCCCGTCCTGACGTCGGAGGGGGCCACGGCGGCGCCCGCACGCGTCGGGCGGACCGCGGGCGGTTCGGGCCGCAAGCTGTCCTGGGACGTGCTGCGGGTCGTGTTCGTGCTGCTGGTGATCCTCTACCACTCGACGTTCATCGGGCCGCTCGTCTACCACGACATCATCCCGAAGAACCTCGTGTTCCCCCACCAGGTCGGCGCGAGCCTGCTGCTGGTGCTCTCCGCGTACTTCGTGGCCGCGACGGTGCGCCGCGGGGGAGCGCGGCACGGCGGGACCGCCCGCTGGTGGTGGGGGAAGATCGCCCGGCTGCTGCCCGCGTTCTTCGTGGCCACCGTCAACGCCTGGATCTTCCTGCGCTGCCTCGCCCCGGACGGCTGGTACTACCCGGGCAAGCGGGACCTGGTCGCCAACCTGCTGATGCTCTGGCACTGGGACGGGCGGTGGGGGTTCGTCGACGGCTCGTACTGGACGATCCCGCTGCAGCTGATGGCCTTCTGCCTCGCCGCGGTGATCTGGCGCGGCCCGCTCGGTCGCGGCGTCGGGCTGCGCGTGCTGATGTGGGCGGCGCTGATCGTCCCGGCCCTGCAGTGGCACCACCTCGCGACGCGGGCCGCGGGCTCGTACTACGCGATGCTGGCCGACGGCCTCGGCGTCTTCCGGTGGCACCTGTTCGTGGCCGGGGTCGCGGTGTGGATGGTGTCCACCGGGCGGCTGCGCCGCGGTCACTTCGTCGCGATCGAGATCGTGGCGATCGCCGAGCACGCGCTGCAGACGTCGGTCCTCGATCCGACGGCGGGGTGGAGCACCGACTGGATCGCCGTCGGGCTCATCGCCCTCGGGGTCCTCGCCATGACGGGGGCCGCGCTCGGACCCGACTGGGACCGCTGGATCCCGCCCGCGGGACGCCGGGCGATCACGTGGCTGGCCGGCATCTCCTACGGGGTGTTCCTCACCCACCAGACCGTCGGCTACGTCGTCATGCGCCGGCTGCAGCAGCTCGGGGTGGGGCCGACCCTGCAGACCGGGTTCATGATCCTCACCGGCGTGCTCGCGGGGTGGCTGCTCACCCGGTGCGTGGAGCGCCCCCTGCACCGGCGCCTGATGCGCGCGTGGGACCGCGGCCCGGGCCGCTACGGCCGGATGGACCTGGCGTCGGTGCCGATGCCGGGGCCGTCGAGGGCGACGAGGTCGTAGGTCCGCATCGACGCCGCCCAACCCGCGCCGCACGTCAGCGGGGTCGGCGAGGAGATCCACCGCTCGCGCACCACGACCTCGAGGTCACCGGGACCCTCCGGGGCTCGCAGCCGCACCGTCCAGAGCGCCGGGTCCTCGGCGTCCTGCCGGGCGTCCACGGGGGCCAGCGCCTCGACCCGGTGCTCGCCGAGGGCGAGGCGGGCGTGGTGCTGCGCGCCCTGCACCGGCGGCGCCAGCCCGGCGCGGCCACGGACCAGGTGCGGGTCGACCTCCCCTGCCTCGTAGCGCTCGGCCACGGCGACGGCCTCCGTCGCGGGGACCCGCCCGAGGACGAGACCGTGGGGCAGGAGGACGAGGTTCGCGGCGAACCGGTCGCCGCCGGTGTGCGTCGTCTCCCAGGTGCGGTCGGCGTGCGTGGCGGCGAGCACCGCGGCGACGGGCCGGCCGCGCATCGCGCAGCACGCGTCGTGGCGGCCGTGCGCGCAGACGAGGTAGACCGGCTCGTCGGACGGTTCGGTCGAGTGCTCGAGGTCGGCGAGGGCGGCGGGCAGCGCCTCGGGCGCGTCGACGCGGCCCCACCGGACCGACTCGTGGCCCGGCCGGCAGTCGACCACCGCGAAGCGGCCGCCCGCCTCGGTCGGCGCGCCCCGCGCGGAGGGGCGCCGGATGAGCTGGAACCGGGCCTGGTGGGTGCGGCAGAAGGCGTCGATCCCGGCGACGACGTCGTCGGCGAAGCCCGCGCCGCCGAGGGCCTGGGTCCCCCACGGTCCGGGGTGCTCGACGAGCACCCAGTGGCGGGCGGGCGGTGCGGAGGCGAAGAGCGGATCCTCGCGCTCGCGGGCGGCCTCCGAGCAGCGGAAGGGCACGGTCGCCTCGGTGGGCTGGGTCAGGGAGTCCGAGGCCGTCACGTGTCCGTCGTACCTGCGCGGCCACCCGGAACGCCACCGTCAAATTCCGGGTTCCGGCTCGCCGAGTCCGGCGTCACGAGCACGCCCTCGATCAGCAGCCGGCGCACGACGACGGCCGCGTCGCCGGGCTCGGCCTCGGGCACGTCGCCCAGGCGGACCAGCGATCCGCGGAGCAGCGCCGCGAGCGGGGTCGCGGCGCCCGCCGGGAGCTCCAGCGTCCGGTCGGGGAGCTCCAGGCGCAGCGGGGCGCCCTCGGCGGCCGGCAGCACGCGGTGACGCAGCCCGTGGCGCAGGCGCACCGCGGAGTCCGGCCCGAGGGCGTGGACGGCCGCTGCCTGGCGCAGCGGGAGCAGTGATTCCGGCCGGTTGCCCGACCACACCCGCCCGCGGAGCCTGTGGGCGGCGCGTGCCGCGCGGGCGTCGTCGTGGGAACGGTCGGCGAAGTGCTCGGCGGCGCGGCGGGCGACGACCTCGAGGTGCGGGGCGAGGGCGGCGGGGTCGGACACGTCGACGCCCAGCGGGAGGGAGGCGCGCAGCTCCGGGTCGTCGGCCAGGCCCGCGAGCAGGGTCTCCAGCAGGGCGTGGCCGGTGACGACGTGGACCCCGACGGTCAGGTGCGCGGAGACCTCACCCTGGGCCGTCGCCGAGTGCAGGTAGCCGCGCGGGAGGTAGAGCGCGTCGCCGGGGTGCAGCACCTCGTCGAGGAGGGGCTCCTCGGTGGCGCGGGCGCGGACGGCGCCGGCGTGGTCGTTCCACGGCTGGGTGCGCAGCGGGTCGGGGTGGACTGGCGCGTGGACGTGCCAGCGCTTGGTGCCGGCGATCTGGAGCACGAAGACGTCGTGCACGTCGTAGTGCGCGGAGAACCCGGTCGAGGACCTCGGGGTGACGTAGGCGTTGACCTGCACCGGGTGGCCGAGGTCGGCGTTCAGTCCGGTCGCGAGCTCGGTGACCGGTGCCCAGGTGCGGTGCACGCCCTGGAGCACGACGGTGTGGCCGTCGGCGAACAGCGCCGCGACGCGGTCGTCGCGCAGCTGGTCGGAGACCTCCGCGCCGAC
Organism: Actinomycetota bacterium; assembly: GCA_032230725.1. Taxonomy (GTDB): domain Bacteria; phylum Actinomycetota; class Actinomycetes; order Mycobacteriales; family Pseudonocardiaceae; genus Actinomycetospora. Next base: position 924 of record JAVXWR010000377.1, on the reverse strand, counting down.
CCCGCCGTCACCGGTGAAGTGCCGGGAGTCGACGACCGTGCCCTGCTTGGCGATGCGCAGGAACGGGGTGCGCAGGCCCCGGTGGGCCAGCAGCTCGTCGACGGCGTCGAGGGAGAAGAGGTCGCCGAACCCGGGCTCGTCGTCCGTCCCGCGGTCCTTGGCGAGGTCGTCACGCCGGGAGAGCACGGCCTGGCGGCCCCAGGCCTCCCGCGCGAACGCGTCGAGGTCGCCCGCCACGGCACGGCGCAGAAAGGGGCGGTCAGTGCTGGTCATTCTGGTCGGCTCTCCGGATGAGGGTGGAGGCTGGGACGTTGAGTGTCAGAGACGTCCCGTTGCTGACACCCAACGTCCGGAAGCCGTCGTCGATTCAGGCGCCGCTGTCCGCGACGTCCCGCGATCCGGAGGCGTGCGGGCCGGCACCGCCGTCGGCGCCCCCGTCAGCTCCGCCGTCGGCGCCGCCGCCGGACGCGCCACCGTCGGCCGGGCCGTGGCCCGCGCCGCCGTCCGCGCCGCCGTCGGCCCCCCCGTCCGCGCCCCCGTCGGCGCCGCCGTCGGCGGGCCCGTGTCCGGAGGTGGTGATGTCGTCGTCGTTCATCAATGCTCCTCGTGCTGGGGTTCGGTCCGGTCACTGCCCGGGTCGAGCGCAGTATGTCCCGGCCCACCCGGCGTGCCGCGTGTCGCGGCCCGGTCTACCCGAGCCCGCCGCATCTCACGCGCGCCGCCGGCCCGGAAGGTTCCCGGCCGGGCGGCTCACCTGGCAGGGTTCCCCGCCATGACTGTGGGCACGCTGGTGCTGCTGCGGCACGGGCAGAGCGAGTGGAACGAGAAGAACCTTTTCACCGGATGGGTCGACGTGCCCCTCTCCGACACCGGCGAACAGGAGGCGCGCCGGGGCGGCGAGCTCCTCACCGAGGCCGGGCTGCT